>DTYK01000268.1 GCA_012961925.1 Candidatus Latescibacterota bacterium | reverse complement strand
GAGTTCGCCGCTCACCAGAGTTATGTCCGAGGACTCGATGGCGATATCAGTGCCGGTTCCGATGGCAATGCCAACATTGGCCTGTGTCAGGGCAGGGGCGTCGTTTATGCCGTCGCCCACCATGGCCACCATTCCGACCTTTTCCTGTAGCTTTTGTATCTCGGCCACCTTCCCATCAGGAAGGACCTCTGCAAGGACGCGGGAGATGCCCACCTTCCTGGCTATTGCCTCTGCTGTCCTGAGATTATCCCCTGTTATCATAGCGGTCTCCAATCCCATACCTTCCAGTTCAGCGATCGCCTTGACTGAGTCGTCCTTCAGGGTATCGGCGACGGCGATAACTCCAGCCAGTCTTCCATCCGATGCTATTAACATTGCCGTCTTCGCCTCTTCCTCTAACCTGCTAAGCTCATCTTCCGCCGATCGGTAATCTATATCCTCATCGGTCATCAGCTTACGATTGCCAATTAGTATCCATTCTCCATTCAACTGGGCCTTTACCCCCTTCCCACTGATGGCCTCAAAGTTTGAGACACCGGCCAGAGAGATCCCTCGGGATCGGGCTGCTTCGGCTATGGCAATGCCCAGAGGATGTTCTGAAGAGACCTCGACGCTGCCTGCTAACCTCAGAACTTCCTCCTCTTTGAAGCCGTTCATACCTAACACATCCGTCACCTCGGGTTTGCCTTTAGTTATGGTGCCTGTCTTATCAAAGACTATCGTGTGAACGTCCTTCATAGTCTGGATGGCTTCCCCGGTACGGATCAGTATGCCATGTTCAGCACCCATACCGCTGCCTACCATGAGAGCGGTGGGCGTTGCAAGGCCCAGGGCGCAAGGGCAGGCGATTACCAGAACAGCCACCATGGCAAAGATAGCAAGTGAGATCACCCCCAACGTAGGATCAACCCACGGGATAAAAGCGGACGCCCACTCACCTATGGCCCTGAAAGTGCCAGGAAAGAGCAACCAGGACAGGAAAGTGAGGACAGCTATCCCTAAAACGGTAGGGACAAAATAACTCGTCACCCTATCGGCAAACGCCTGGATTGGAACCTTTGTACCCTGGCATTCCTCAACCATCTTGATTACCTGGGAGAGGAACGTATCCTTACCCACTTTTGTGGCCTCTACCTTTAATACGCCCTGTTGATTGATGGTCGCACCGATGACCTCATCGCCCACACCCTTTTTCACCGGCATGGACTCCCCCGTGGCCATGGATTCATCCACCGAACTTTTGCCCTCAATCACCCGACCGTCGGTAGGGATCTTCTCACCAGGGCGCACCACCATAACATCCCCAACCTTCACCTCCTCCACAGGTACCTCTTTCTCCTCGCCATCAACGATGATCCGTGCGGTCTTCGCCCCTAACTCCAACAATTTTTTTATGGCCTGGGAGGCCCGTCCCTTTGCCTTAGCCTCCACATATCTCCCGGTAAGATGAAAGGCCATGATCATGGCTGCCACCCCGGCGTAGTTCTCTATGGCACTGAAGAACACCGCTGGACCGGTCAAGAAGGCTGCTGTAGTCCCCATTCCGATCAGAACGTCCATGTTTGCGCTCCCATGTCTGACCGCAAGCCAACCCGATCGCAGGGTCTCAAGCCCCATCCAGAACATTACCGGAGAGGCCAGGATGATCATACCCAAATTGAATATGGACCTGTTAGGAAATGGCCTTCCGGTGAACATTTCGTGGAACATCCAGAGGATTATAGGAGCAGTCAAACTCCATGCGAGGGTCATACGCCTTTTGGCCTCCTTCATCCTCTGCAGTTCCTCGTCTTCCTCGGCCTCCTCTCCCTCAAAGCCAAGCGCCTGATAGCCTGTCTCATCGACAACCCTCTTTATGTCCTCAACCTCCACTATTGTAGGATCATAGGAGACAGTGGCTTTTTCCGTGGCGAAATTGACAGCGGCTTCAAGCACCCCCTCCCTCTTCTTCAAGGCATTCTCTATTGTCTGGGCACAGGAAGCACAGCTCATACCCCCGACCTTGAAGGTGAACTTCTTCGTCTCCTGTCTCACTCCATAACCGACATCCTTCACCCTCCCTATCAGATCCTCCCGGGAGACCTTTCCCTGGTCGTATTTTACAAAGGCCTTCTCTGTAGCGAAGTTCACCCTGGCCTCTATCACCCCATCCAGTTTATTCAGCGCCCCCTCAATGGTCTGGGCACAACTGGCACAAGTCATTCCCTTTATGGGTAGAACTACCTTCGCCCCCTTTACCTGCGTATCCTCCATCTCCTTCACCATCCTCCACACCTCCTTTCTCCATAACATCCGATAATACCCGCTAACTCTTGACCAACCTGCATAGGATACCGGGGTAAGGTATAATATAAAACATTTTTCTGGGAAAGTCAAGGAGTTTTAAGGAAAGATCTCTGAAATTGTCTTCTTCTTTTGGGCGCAGATGCTGTATTTAGTGTTCTCGATTTGCTGAGATTGATAAGAAGTCACAACCAAGAACCGGCCGCTTTAAGATAGCGTTTCAGTAGATTCAGTGTTTTTCAGTGTTCAATTTTCCGGATTTAGGTTCGAAATCTGGGGCTGTGGATTTCCTTAACCAAAGGGCCAGGAATAAACCTATTGTGATCCCCACACACGTCTTTGCGAAGAGGTTCCCATGGCGTGTGAAAAATGTCCGTTCATGGCCGAGTGGAAGGGAGCCAAGGACTATAGCCCGCTGGAATATACCGGTCCGGTTTGAGACCCTGCCGTAAGGGTCTATAAACATGGAGACGCCGGTATTGGCTGCCCGCGCTATGGGAATCCGGTTCTCCACAGCCCTGAAGATGGCGATCTGGGCGTGCTGGTAAGGACCGGAAGTTCTCCCGAACCACCCATCGTTGGTGATGTTGATGAGGAAGTCGGCACCCCGAAGCACGAACTCTCGCACCAGATCGGGAAAGATAGACTCAAAACAGATTAACACAGAGAAGTCCCCTTTTGGATGCTGGAAGACCGTGAATCTTTTCCCAGGAGTAAAGTACCCTCCCCTGAAGGTTATCTTCTGCAGGAAGGGGATGACATCTACGAAGGGCATCCTTTCGCTTCCAGGGACCAGGTGAATCTTGTCATAGTTCTGGATAAGGTTAAAACCGGGACGGAAGAGGAATGCTGAATTGTAAGCGTTCCCGTCCCTCCAGTCCTGTGCGCCGGCCAATATTGGGATCCGTATCGAATCGCTCAGTGCGCGAAGTGCTCGATAGTACACGCTTTGCCGCAAGAGATAGAACGGTGCTGCGGTTTCAGGCCACACGATCAGGTCTGGCTTATAAGATGAGGCCTTAAGGGTCATCTGTTTCAGAAGATTGAAGCTGATCACTATGCCCTCCGGCCCCCACTTAACGTCCACAGGAATGTTGGGCTGGATTAAAGCAATATCGATTTTTTTAGAGTCTGAGATGCTGCCTTCTCTGGTTTGTGATATCCCTTCCCGTGGGATAACGGTATTACCATAGAGAAACGGGAGAAAAAGCAGTAATAGTAGGGAGACGAGCAGGAGAGCAGTGGACAGGCGGCTGGGTTCCCATTCTATGTCTTCTCCTGGTCCTTTTTTCTTCCGACCATTTATTCCTGTAATCCCCCTTGTGAGTTGAAAGACCAGCAGGTTGATTGCGGCAACCCAGAAGGAAACCCCGTATACACCTGTTATAGAAGCGATCTGGATCACCCGTGTATAACCCGCCTGCGTATTGCCTAAAAGGGTCCAGGGGAATGCCAGCTCTCCGAACGATCGGAGATACTCGATGGTCGTCCATAAAAATGGGGTCAGGTAGACGGCCTTGTCTCCACAAATGCTGATAAGAAGATGCAGTGTCACTGCGAAAAGGATGAAAAATATGGAGAGGAAGAAGACGGAGAAGATCCCACCCGGAACGGTGGGCCAACTGATCCAGTAGACAGTACCAGCATTGAAGACAAGGCCCGTAACGAACCCGACCCAAAGCACCTCCCTGTAAGAGTACCGGCGGCCATTGGACCGGCTAACAGGGTGTAAAGCCAGAAGGAAAGGTACAAGGGCGACATAGGCGAGGAAACCCAGCTTGAGGGGTGGGAAAGCCAGGGCCAGCAGCGCCCCCGAAATTGCAGATAGGATCAGACTCTGTCTGCTCATATGTAAACATCGGTCAAAGAAGAACGCGGGCCACTATCGGACATCCTCCGTTCGTAGGGATCACCTTTCTGTCTTAGATGGCAGCATGTGAGACAGAAAGGATACACTTATGTAACCTATTGCCCCTATAAGAAGAGCCCACCTGAATCCTATGGACATGGCAATCACCACGACCAAGACCGAACCCACAACGGACATAATACCATTCAGTCCCCACATAAATGGGACGTCTTCAGCTAAAAGCTCTTTGGCGATCCTCAGGCCTGAGGGAAAGGGTATACCCATCAACAAGCCCAACGGGAAGATCAAGGCCATACTTAACAAGGACCGGGATACGATACCATAACTGAGAAACCTGTCGAAAAGCCAGGGCAGAGCGAACATATAGATTATGACCACGGCCGATATAGCCAGGGCTACAAATGTCGTCCTACGTGCGATTTGATGACCTTTAAAGCTCGAACTGATCAGGCTACCCATACCGCCGGCGAGCAACAGTGAGAAGAGGATAACCGACAGCGAAAGGGTAGGATAGCCCAGAAAAAGGATGAACTTCTGGATCAGGGAGATCTCGATCAGCATAAAGCCCAGTCCCAGCGCAGAGAAATACAGCGAAAACTTCAAAGTATCTCGCCGCTTATGCCCTTTCCTCAATAAGAGATAGGAGAAAAACAGAATTGACAACAGTAAGACTGCCAGAAATAGATCCTTGAGATGAGGTGGAATTCCTTTATCGAATTGATAGAAAAACGGATTGTCATCGGTTACAGGTTGGACGTTAAAAGGTATGCGGGAGATGTACTGTTTCAAATCCAGCTCTCCCTTGGAGATCAGGGAATATGGTCTCCTCTCTGCCACCCATGGGATAAACAGCGGCTTGAACTTCAGGGCGAGCGCAAGCTTTGCCACGGTGGTGGCTTCGGACTCAGTAAACGGTGATTTCTTGAGGATTAATAGCGGCATCGTCAATATTTCAGGGTGATTCGGTACCTTTGGGCTGATAATCACCATGTGTTTAGCTGCCTGCGTAAGATCCTCTCCCTTTTGATGGAGGACTGCAAGCCCTGTAGTGAATGCCCTCATAAGGTCTGAAATGTCATGCAGGAGGAACACCAATCTCCCGTGATCCGTGAGATGATCTACATAATGGGCAAAGGCTTCCTTTGTATAGACATAGCTCTCTGCCAGGGCATAGCCCACCATTTCGGCGGACTGTGTGAATACCAAAGGAAGATAGATGATGTCATAACGATCCCTGGAACGTTGGATAAAACTCCTCCCATCGTCGATGAATACCTTCACATTTCTGTAGTCGTAAATCCCACCGCTGGGGTCCGAGTATCTCCTCACAGCCTTGATGGCAGCCGGATTTATCTCTACGGCGGTAATCTCCTTACTCCCGCCCATCAAGGCCATTAGCACCTCCCTTCCTCCGCCAGGGCCTACGATGAGGGTCCTGTCCTTATCGCCCCACCAGAAAGGGAAGAAACCCACATCTCTGCTGAGAGAGATAAACTCGGAGAAATCGCCGTTGAATTCGACAATAGGGCTTGCAGCCCCACCGTCCATGAATATCCATCTCTTACCAGAATCAACCCTCTCCGTCACATCAGTTCGTACGAACGCACTCCAATCGGTGTAAACTATTCTTGTCCCCTTGTTGGGGTCGTTGATCTCTCTGAACAAAGTCTTTATGGAGAGATAGTCACCACGAAAGTTGGGCTCAAGATATCTGTACTTGATGCTCACGATGAAGAACAAAGATACACCTGCAAGACATGCAATTGATGCCCAGAGGATCCGTCTTTTTTGCGTCGCCAGCGAGAGGAATAGAACGCCAGAGGAGGCAATAACAGCCAACATGAGGGCTGTATTGATGCCTCCCCAGACTTGAAGGAGAAGGATGACCAGAAGAGTTCCCACAGATGCCCCACACAAATCGGCGAAGTAGATCTTGCCGCTGTGTTCGGTAAAGGCAGAAAAAGTCAGGGAGAGGAGCATTCCTGCCAGGAAGAACGGACCTACGGCCATTGCTACGTATGCTAAGAGTGACTGGGTGATGGGTAACTTCAAGATCAATAAGACCGAAAGTATTAACGCAACCGAAAGAAGACAGGCCAGGATAGTAAGGACCTTCAGAATTCCGACGGTAGGACGGCGGCGGATGTCAATCCTGTGTGCGGCTATTCCGCCCAGTCCCAGTCCAAAGATGGCCAGCGAAACGGCCATGAACACAAAATGGTAATACAGGATGACTGAGAAGAATCTTGTTAAAGACACCTCGAACATCATTACACTCATCGAGACAAGAAAAATGCTTATCAGAAGCAAAGCGATCTGACGCGGCTCAAGCCTCTCTTTGAAATTTGATCTGTTGGCCTGCCTTCCTGCCATTATCTCACTCCATAGACGTAAAAATTGGTAGGGGTAATTAATTGACCTGATAGCCTGTAGAACTATCCAGCCAATCTGGTTCTATCCCAAGCTCCCTCATCTGTCGGCGTGCCACTGGACAGGGCCGACCACCATTACAGAGGGCCAAGGGTGTGCCGCAGCCGCATTCACATTTGATCTCCAGTAGCTGGGATTTCACCACCGCTTTCCTCTCCTGCCTTTCAAGGTCGGCTATTTCCTTCTCAATGTCTATGCCTTCCAGATCAGGTTGAAGAAGCTGTGGTGGGAGAGGCGGCTCTATTCTCTCTGAAGCTTGCGTCACCTGGCCCCATTGGAGGATGCCGGTCTGATGGAATACCAGTATCCATAGACCGACAAGCAAGCTCCCAATCAGCACGGTGGCGAGGACCCAGGCCCAAGAAAATCTCAACCCCATAAACATAATTACTCCCTTTTGCCCGATCGAAAACCGAATCTGCTCTCTCGGTGACTACAGGATACCCATAGAGAGCCGTTCATATGGACCTTCCTACCTGAGGAATTTCGAAAGGAGACTGTCCAGTTCGTCGATGAGTTCCTCACCTTTGTTTTCCTTTATAGCCCTTGTAACGCAGGTCTCCAGGTGCCCCCGGAGTATGATCAATCCGACCTTGTCCAGGGCAGCCCTCACGGCAGCAATTTGGGTGAGGATGTCGATGCAATACTTCTCCTCCTCCACCATCCGCTGAATCCCACCGACCTGCCCTGCTATTCTCCTCAAACGCACCAATGAATCCTCTTTAACCCCTTCTAACATGACTTCTCCTCTCACCTCCTCTGAGACAAATTACCCTACACCGGTAGGGTATAATATAAGCGGGCTACCCTCCTTTTGTCAAGGGAATTCTTGGCCGGGTACTGAAAAAACTTGCAATTTCAGGGTGCTTTTCTGGCGATGATCATCTCAGCGGCCATCAGGGAGAGTGCAAGCAAGATGCAGTATTTCCACAGTTCTGTTCCATATCTTGTTCGAAGTACCTCGTGCCTCAAGTCTGCGTCAGTGCGGATTATTCTGACTGGGAATTCCTTAAAGATCTCTCTTGCCCGTTCTATTGATATCTTCTCTGGATTAGACTCTTCTGGGTTGACGTTTAATGCGATCCTATCGGCCTCTTGACCCTTTGAGAACAGGCGCCAGATACCCGGGTACTCGGTCTCCTTTATCTGCCATATGAACCTACCCGACAGGACTGTCGGTAGAAGATTTACCCGGTTGCCATCCGGATCTTCATACTGGACAGGGCCCTGTAAGTCATCCGAGTCTCTGCGAACCGTATCTCCTACCAGGTAAGATCTCTCTGGGAGCCCTGCTGCCAGATACTGGGCGATCCGGTGAAAGAGGGGGGCAAAGATCCCTTTTATCGGGAGATCAGTCCATTGAAGATCAACCGAACTTGTATACACGATAATCTTACCTCTGCCGAGTGCTGACTCTCCAAGAGCCAGCGAGCCGTTATTGTATAAGACGATCGGGTTCAGCCGCTGTGAGGGGGTCGTATCATAGATCATATAAAACCTGGGATGGCCCAGGGCTCCTTCAGGCAGACCTCTCAGGACAGGGTGATTCAGGTCAGCCTGGCCGAAGGAGTAAAAGGAGAGTTTGCCATCTGGACCACCTAAGGGTTTCTTTAAAAGAAAATGGCTGTTACCCTTCGCCGGCCGAGCTTCCTTCTCTACAGCGGACGTCTTGCTAT
>DTYK01000267.1 GCA_012961925.1 Candidatus Latescibacterota bacterium | reverse complement strand
TCTTCCCCTCGATCAACGGTCAGGTCTGTCCTGCCAAATTCACGCTCCTGGGAGCGACTAACCTCGCCCCCCATAACCTTGGCCATTGACTGCATCCCATAACATATACCCAGGATGGGAACCCCCAGTTCAAATATCCTTTTTTGACAGATAGGACTCTTATCGGATGTGACCGTGGCCGGCCCGCCGGAGAGGATTATCGCCTTAGGGCCCTTCCTTGAAAGCTCTTCCGGCGAAATGTCGTAGGGAAGGATTTCGGAGTAAACCTTGCATTCCCTCACCCGCCTTGCGATGAGCTGGGTATACTGGGAGCCGAAATCCAGAATTGCCACCCATTCCTGTACTCTGCCTTTATCAGTAAGGGCCATCTTTAATCTCCCATAAGTGCCACATATGCATCAGCTCGGATTGTTTCGTCGTTTACGTTTCTTGGAGTGGGACCAAGCGGCTACTCTTGTCATTACCAGCCGAAGCTCCGTAGAAGAGCCAGGCGAAGAGGTGGCGGAGCAATCTCAAGAATGAAAATCCCGTACTATCAGGTATCTCTTAGCGAATCTTCGCCTGAATCAATCGGTCTTTAATTCCCCTCCATCAACCTCACGAAGTCTCTAAACAGATATTTGGCGTCATGGGGACCTGGCGAAGCCTCGGGATGGAACTGAACTGAAAATATGGGCAGCTTCTTATGTCTCATCCCTTCCAGTGTACCATCGTTAAGGTTCATATGGGTTATCTCCACGTCATCTTCGTCCAGGGAATCTATATCAACACAGAACCCATGGTTCTGCACGGTTATGGCAACTTCCCCTGTCCTCAGGTCCTTGACCGGGTGATTCCCACCGTGATGGCCGAACTTCAACTTGTAGGTCCTTCCGCCGAGGGCCAGACCTAACATCTGGTGGCCAAGACATATCCCAAATATGGGCAACCTGCCTATAAACTGTTTCACAGTCTCCACAACGTACGGGACGCCTGCTGGATCTCCCGGCCCATTTGAAAGCAGCAACCCATCGGGCTTCAACTCCAGGATCTCCTCTGCCTTTGTCTTTGCCGGCACCACGATGGCCCGACACCCGTTGTTGACCAGCTCCCGCAGGATGTTAAATTTAACCCCACAATCTATGACGACCACCCTATGTCTGCCATCTTCGCTCCAGTGTTGTATCTGAGAAGACGTGACCTCCTTTACCAGGTCTCTGCCGATCAGACCGGGCGAATCCTTGGCCTTTTTGACAAGGCTCTCCCGGTCGAGATCTTCGGTGGAGATGACCGCCTTCATTGCCCCGGCAACCCTGATATGCCTTGTCAATGCCCGGGTGTCAACCCCCTCTATACCGATTATGTTATGCTCTTTAAGGTACTCATCGAGCCTTTGCTGGGAACGCCAGTTGCTGGCTATCCGGCTGTATTCTTTGACGATAAATCCTTCCACCCAGGGCTTTGAGGATTCGACATCCTCCTCGTTCACGCCGTAGTTCCCGATCAGGGGATAGGTCATGGTGACGATCTGCCCTTTATAGGAGGGGTCTGTAAGGATCTCCTGGTAGCCCATCATGCTGGTATTGAAGACCACTTCGCCAGCCCTCTCCCCGGAGGCACCAAAGGACTCCCCTTCAAAGACACGGCCATCTTCCAATGCAATCAATGCCCTCATGGGTCGGGCCTCACTATGGTTTAATTCAGCCGCATGATATATCTACGAACGGAGGCCATCCGGCATCGTTGAATCTCTTTGATAACCTGAGGTTTAATTAGCAGAGACAATCCGTTATGATAATTGGATTCCTACATCACGGAACGCCCTATTCAGCAAGTCAGAGAGACCCAATTCTGAAGCCCAATTTTGAAGGTACCTTATATCCAACAGACCCGCCTGAACCTTCATTACACCCAAAACATCACGCCAATGTTGATCGGATAAGCCCCCTCCCTTACGAAACCAATCCAGTTTGTTAAGAATAATGTCCTCTGGTGATGCAAGGTAAAATTTGAGATTATCCCGCTCTTCATCCAGGGTTTCTTTTCTCTTCCTTTTGAAGGCTTCCCAATGATAAGAGTCGTCTTGAATGATAAAAACATCCACTTTGATCATAGTTTCGAGATGAATCAGATTGAATGAAGAACGTCTGTGAATCGCATCTAAGATCATATCTTCGTCAATGTAATACTCCGGTTTAAGTGCTTCCACCAGAGGCTTGACATGCGGTAGCTTTAAATCGGCCACTACATCCACATCGAGGGTTGCCCGGGCTACTCCAAAAGCTGAACTGGCTACGGAACCACCGATATAATAAGTCGCTCCCAATTTTTCAAAAGCTTTTACTACGGGTTCTACTGCGGCTAAGATGTCCGGCTTTTTCATGGGGAGGCCTCTAATCTTAAGTATTTACGGAGACAATTGGCCAGGTCGTCTCCATAATGATATGCGATGAAAATTAGGTCTAATTCTTGTTCGCTCAATTCTGGATTGACTCGTAAGATTGCTCGACGTGACAGTCGCATAGTAAGTTGGGAAAGAGAGCGCATCTGTGATATTCTTTTCGCTACGCTTACCTGGCGGAGCAATGATATCTGGAATTCCTCCGCCTTTGGATTGGTATCGGAAAACAGGGGCAACATCTTTTCTCCGTAAGATAATTTGCAAGATCAAAATCTCACTATAACCTAATTGAATGGTGGAATTTTGTCAAGCGATTTTTCGCCAACGACCTTGGACGAAGCGTCGCTGGTTTGAGGTCAAAGAATCCGTTAGCGCCAGGGGCAGGATCCCATTGGAGTTCAACG
>DTYK01000266.1 GCA_012961925.1 Candidatus Latescibacterota bacterium | reverse complement strand
TTCCTACATACCCACAGGAAAATAAGCCACATCCTCTTTGGAAATCTTCCCGTAAATTTCTGGCCATGTGAATTCATCCAGCAAGATCTTCTCTCTCATTGTCTGCCTCCTGGTATAATGATCACCTCTCATCATAGATATGTTTGCACCCTACTTCCTTTCTTTATCTCCTCCTCCGTCACAAAGAACATATTCTGTCCACCGATATGAAGGAGCAGTTCTTCCGGTTCACCTTCAATGTCCCGACTTCGGATGGGGTATCAGTCTATCGCAGGCTTCGAAGACTTCCTGCTTTGTGCCCACAAAGCAGCACCTGACGCAGTAGTATTCCCCTTTTGCCTCATCGAATAGAAGGCTTATGTCCACCTCCTTGGCCAGACAGTAGGGACAGCGAAAGATTTCCTCTATCTTTTCATCTTGCATCGGGAAAGCCTCCTTTCTTTAACAACAGATTAGAAATCACCTTATTCCCCTTCTCGGCAGCTATGGTCTTTATCAGTTTAAGTGTGAAGAATGGTTTAGAGAGGTATCCTTCTTCAATCCATCCGGACGCAGGACCCTCCAGGGGGCGAAGGATCACCGAGCAGTCTATCTGGGGGATGTAGACCCCGGCCCAGCGGATGTTTGGGGCCTCAAGCTCCCTGCCCAGGTATGAGAATTCGAGCTCCTGATTGTCTTCTTTGCAAAGCTTTAGCCTTATTCCTCGCATGTCGGCAGGGTAGTCCGTGGTCCCCCAGCATCCGGTGAGTTCCTCCTCCAAAGTAATCTGGGCGCTTCGATCCGATGAGTCTACGATCTCCCTCTCTATCACTAAGGTGCCGTCTGAGTGGATGACGTAGTTCGTCCTCAGGCGAACCACCAGCCCATTGAGGTCAAGCAAGACCGGCTCAGTCTCTACCCTCACAAGCCCTTCTTCCCGAGAGACATCGGAACATCTGGTCCTCTTTGAGAAAAGGGGGACCCTGAAACCTCCGGCCGTGACCCAACAGGTGTAAATCGAGTGATTCCGGTGATGGGCCTGGATGATGTAGGGATAGGAGCCGTCATATAGGTGGGGGGAGTCCACTCCCGTGAACTTCTCCACCTTGGCCACATAGGGCCTGAGGTCTACGATGCTTCCACCCCGATTCATATCTATGGTTAGGCGGAGATTCCCGTCTATGTACCAAAGGTACTGCTTTCCTGAGGCGAACCTTATGTCCCTCCAGAGGCAGACGTAAGGCTGTTGGCCTTGGCCTGCCCGGCCCAGCTCACTTCCCCTGAACCACTTAGCGAATTCTGTAAGGCACATCACCTCGACCGATGAGTCTTCCTTTCGCTTCCGGGCCAAGAAGGCCAGGTACTCTTCGTAGAGCTTCCTGGCAACATGGTAGGACTCATCGTATATGGGCGGTTTTCTGGGGTCTAGCCAGGAGGACTCCTTGAGCATCATATAGAAGGAAAACCCTCCGTTGTAGCGGGCCTGCTCCAGCCACTGGTCTGTGAAATCGTAGAGGTAGTCCATGTCGTCCTCGCTCACGCTCTTGCTACGCAAAAGGTCCCCAAGTTCGCTGCTGTACCAGTCGTTGCGGCTGTCGAAGGACTGGATCATGTCCCGGTTGAGCCAGGGTATTCCCACAAGGCCGATCTCTTCTTCAGGATTTGCGGCCGGAGCGAGGGAGTTGTATTTGGAAGGAAGCCAGGGCCACCAGGGACCACCCTCGTTGAAATTGAACCAGGCCGGGTTGCAGCCATGGTACACGTTCACCCCCTCCTCGAAGCAAGTAGCGATGACAGCCTTTACCTCCGGATACTTCTTTTTTATAAGCCTCAATGTGGGGGCATCCATCTGGATGGAAGCTACCGTTGTGGGGTACCTTCCGAAAGCCCGTCGGAACTCCTCGAAGAGGAATCGGATTACCTCCCATCTCTTAGTCACGGGGAGGTGGTAAAAGCTGCCCTTGACCCCGAATTTCTTCTGAAGCTCTCCGTTCAATCCAAACTCCAACCCTATTTCATCCCCGAACTCCCTCTCATAGGTCTTGAGTTTTTCCGCCCAGGGGGGATTGCAGAAGGTGTTGTAGGACACGATCAGGGAAACCTTAAGCCCGTACTTGTGGGCGCAGTCCTGCTGCCAGAGGAAGGACTCCCACATCTCGGGGTGGCCCTCAAACACTTCAGGGATGTGGACGATACTAATAATCTTTTTCATGCTAATTTTCCTTTCTTTGGAAGAAGAACTAAAGTCCTCACAAACAAAAAATCTACGAACAAAGAATCAAAATCCCTTCATAAAGCTCAAGTGTTTCAATCTCAAACTTTAACCATCCATTCTCCACCGAATAGTCCGGTCTCTCTCCTGAGTTCAGAAACTCTATCTTCTTTACCGACCTACCTTCCGGAACCCTCACCTCCACAGAAATATCGAAAACGGGCACGTAATCCTCCCGGCAGTGTGTCCTTTTGTTCTTGGTCCCGTTGTTGTTCAGAAGGTGAAGCAAGAGTCCGTCCGAACTCTCCATTAGGTTGGCCACCACGCCCGGCTTTGCCTTTATGCAGTAGGGAATCCTCTCCCCTGCCAGCCATCTCACGACGTTGTTAAACAACCTTCGGATTTGTTCGTATCTAGTTGCGGGGTACACTGCTTCCAACCCTGAAGGAATGTACACCACCTTCCCTTTGTCGTATCTTCTGGCTATCAGCGCCGGGTCGAACCTCTCTTGGTATCCCATTCTGTACGTTGTAGCCAGGACTTCATTGGGATTTTGCGCCTGAACCATTAGAATCTGAAAGTTCTGGGGAATAAGCTCTCCCAGTTCGAAACCCTGGCTTATCGGATGTCTACGGGTAATTTTTAAGTAAAGGTTAGTGTATTCCTCTACATCTCCGCTCAGGAGCCTCGCTCCGAAAAGGTCGGAAAGGGCGAAATCGGGCCTGGGGTCGCCATTCTGGTCATATCGGGATGTTTCATGGGTGGCAATGAGATTCCCGCCATCGGCCACATACTGACGAATCATCTCTGCCTCTTCATTGCTCATACAAGCCATATTTGAAAGGAGGAGGACAGGATATTCCTTCAGGCTCTCCAAAGTGAGGCCTTTAGTGTACACTGGTACCACCTGATGGTGGGCCTCCTTCAGAACCTCGAACCCACCGTGGTAGTAATACCAGTAGGGATTGCTCTCCCTTTCCTTAAGATACCAATCGGCGGTGCTCCTGGACACCAGCAATCCGATGAATTTGACCGGTGCCATATTCTGTAATATCTCGGCGTGTTTCTCCATGAAGCTGAAGGCTGGCTTCAGGTATTCCGTGCCCTTTAGGTCGTAGTAGAATCTGTTCGTAGCCCAGAAGATAGGGCTTCCGCCGGAGGCCGTCACGGCGTACCCCTCCATGGTAAGCTCAGGGCCGTTCACGGGCGTGGAAAGCCACTTGAAGGCATAGCTGTGCTCGCTTCTGAGGTGGCCGAGCTGCCCCCTGCCGTAATCTCCGATGTAGCACCATACATATTTTCCCGTCGAGCGACCAAGCATCACGTGGTGCATCTTTTCGAGCAGAGTTTCCGCTGCCTCGAAAAGGAAGCCATCAGCAAGCTCGTACCTACTGTTGCCCACCCACATAGCCACATTCGGAGAAAGCCAGAGTCCATTGTTGAAAAGGACAGGGATGTCCTTGATCCGCTTTACGATGTTGTACAGTTCCCTCAGGGTCCCCGACGTCACCTCCTCCACAACCCACTGGTAGTATCTCCTGACCTCTGGGTCCTTCCAGTCGCATCTTTCGCCAATGTTGGGGGTCTCCTTTCCCGTCGCCTCATAGTAGGCCTTACGGCAGTATTCGCAGTAACATACTCCGAACATCCAGCGAGGGTTGGGCTGATTGGGCCCGTCGAAGTATACCCCGTCCACATCGTAGCCGGCGGTTATCTCCTGGACGATCGCCCTTATGGCTTCCCTGTAGGGGGAGTTGAGGCAGATCGGGAAATACTGGAAGTATCCGTAGTGCCATCCTCCCCTCTTCCTTTCCCCATCCTGGTCCCGGGCAGCCCAACTGTCGTAGGGCTCCCCGTGGAAATCGTAGGGAAGAAAGGGATGTCCTACAGGTATGTAGGGGATCACCTTGATCCCTTCGGGTTTGCAAACATCGATCATCTCCTGCAGAAGGTCCCTGCCTCCTAAGTCCGGATGGACAGGGAAGTGCTTCGTGGGATAATAGGCATAATAGCCTATAGGCTGCATCCTCACGATATTCCCACCGGTTTCTTTGATGATTTGCACCATCCTATCCGCATCGAAATCGATCTTGGGATACAACGGCGGACAGTAGCCGTCGATGATGTGCACTCTTCCGGTCTTGAGCCAGTTGTAATTATCCATAACGGTCCTCCTTCCTCAATCTCTGGTACATATGCATAAAGTTCATTATGGGCATACCCTTGGTTTTCGCATACGAAAGCAGCAGTTCAACTGTCTGTATCGATCTAACAAAGCGACCAGGGCTGAAGAACCGGGGGAGTAGTAAGTCAACTCCTCCTCTAAGCGGATAGAGAAACCCTGGAGGTGGAGGCCAAGTAATGGGATGCTCGGTGTATCCCTTAAGCACATTGTCGTGCCAGGAGTGGCTAGGAAGCTCCAAAAGTTCCGGAAATCCATC
>DTYK01000265.1 GCA_012961925.1 Candidatus Latescibacterota bacterium | reverse complement strand
GGCTGACGGGAGATTGTGGCGTCCTGAAAATTACGACCGGAGGTTCCTCGGCCCCATAACCCTCAGGGAAGCTTTGAAACACTCAAGAAACGTGGCGACGATCCACTTGCTGATGAAGATAGGCCCACAGGAGGTTATCAAATATGCCAGGATGATGGGCATCAGCACACAACTTCAGCCAGTCTACTCCCTCGCTGTGGGAACTTCCGATGTAAAACTAATCGATATCACCTCAGCCTATGGGGTATTCCCGAACCATGGTATAAGGGTCGAACCGATCGCAATACTCTCGGTGGTCGATAAGGACGGAAGGATTATTGAGGAGAGAGAGAAAGGGAAGGAGACGGAGGTATTGAGACCCCAGACGGCCTATGTGATGACCAGTATGTTACGCTCGGTAATAGAAGAGGGTACAGGACAGGGCACCTGGAGATGGTACGGATTTAAACGGCCAGCGGGAGGAAAAACAGGTACAACCGACAATTACACCGACGCCTGGTTCATAGGCTTCATCCCTCAACTTGTGACCGGGGTATGGGTGGGCTTCGACGAAAAAATACCTTTAGGCCAGGAGCACTCGTCTGCAGCCGCTGTTGCCCTCCCTCTCTGGGCAAAGTTCATGAAGGCCGCATCCGACTCCCTGAGCCTGCCGGTCGAGGATTTCGCAATGCCTGCGGGGGTAGTCAGGGTAAAAGTCTGTGCGGAGACATGGCAGAAGGCATCTCCGTACTGTCCGAAGACGGTGGAGGAGGTGTTTGTAGAAGGGACCCAACCCACGGAGATATGCCAGATGCACGGGAGAAAAGAAGGCCCCGCTGGGCCTGCTGAAGAACCGGAAAGGGGCAAGTTGAAGTTTTAACGGAGTTCCATATCGGGCCGCAGGTCATACCGACCCCTGCAATTACCCAATTACCTGGGAGAGGTGGGGTGTTGCGGGGAATAACATAATAACGAAGTACTAACTCCGGCTCCGCTTTCTCCGCTGCGATCTGAGATGCCACACAACAAGGATGGGGCTGGCGACGAATATGGAGGAGTAGGTTCCCACAAACACACCGATTAGGAGGGCAAAGGCAAAGTCATGGATCGCTCCACCACCATAAATGAAGAGGCTCAGGACAACAAAAAAGGTTGTCAACGAGGTGATCAAAGTACGGCTCAAGGTCTCATTGATGCTCCGGTTGATGATCACAGGGTACTGGGCCTGCCGAAACGCTTTGAGGCCCTCCCTTATCCTGTCAAAGACAACGATCGTGTCGTTAAGAGAATACCCAACAATGGTGAGTAACGCAGCAACAACGGCCAGCGATATCTCCTTGTCCAGGAGGAAGAACACCCCTGTAGTTATCAAGACATCGTGAAAGAGAGCTATAACCGCTGCCAGGGCAAATTTAAACTGGAAACGCAGACCAATATAGATGAGCATCCCCACCAGGGCAATCAGGATGGCCTTTACGGCCCTGGTCCTGAGTTCCCCTCCGATCTTCGGTCCAACCTTCTCCTGACGTCTCAGCCAATCACGTTCATTCATGGGCAGATTTTCCTTGAATTCCTCTTTCACCTTGGCCTTTATAGCGTCAGCTACCTTCGTCCCCGCCATTCGCTCTCCTACCCGGATTAAAATATCAGTAGGGGCACCGAACTTCTTGATTTCTGCATCGCTCAGGTCAAGAGTCTCCCCATCCAGTTTGATCGCAGACAGGGCTTCTCTAAGCATCCCTATAGCTACAGGTCGATTAAAATGGAGCTCCAGCAGAGTCCCTCCCGCAAAGTCGAGACCATAGTTGGGACCTTTATGGACGGCCACAGAGATCAGGCCGATCACGATGACACACGTGGACCCCAGGAAGGCAATCTTTCTTGCATTTATGAATTCAAATCTGGCACGGACAAAAGGACTGAGGGTACCAATGCTAAGCCTCTTAATATCCCGCCGAGTGATTCGGTCAAAGATCACCCTGGTGACGAACAGGGCAGTGAACATGGAGGCGAGTATTCCAATCGATAGAGTGAGGGCAAACCCTCTGATAGGCCCTGTCCCGAAGTGATAAAGGACAATCGCAGTGATCAGGGTCGTGATGTTGGCATCCATGATGGTCCTGAAAGCTCTGGAATAACCCGCGCCTATGGCTGCACGGATGGTCTTTCCTGCTCTAAGTTCCTCCCTGATCCTCTCATAGATGAGAACATTAGCATCCACAGCCATCCCAATGGTGAGGATGATGCCGGCGATGCCAGGTAAGGTAAGGGTTGCACGGAAACCCGCCAGTACAGCCAGGATAAAGACCAGATCGAGGGCCAGGGCAATAAGGGCTATCAAACCTGAGAGTCGGTAGTAGAACAACATAAATAAGGAGACGACGATCAACCCCACAACAATGGCCGTAACACCCTTTCTGATCGAATCGGCCCCTAAGGAAGGGCCTACGGTCCGTTCCTCTATAATGTTAAGAGGGGCAGGAAGAGCGCCCGTCCGCAGGACGATCGCCAGATCCCTGGCCTCCTCCATCGTCCTGCTACCAGTTATCACGGAGCTGCCAGTACGGATCTTATCTCTGATCTCCGGGGCTGAGTAGACCATATTGTCGAGGACTATGGCAAGTCTTTTGCCGATATTGGCCCCGGTCAACCTGGAGAATATCCTGACCCCTTCGTCTGTAGTAGTAAAATTGATGATCGGCTGACCGGCATATTGCGGATCTGTGCCGCTTCCGATCGTAACCCTTGCGTCAGCCACAACAGCGCCGCTCATATCCGGTCTTGCCTTCAGGTAATAAAGGGGATAAGCCTCTCCAAAGGACGTCTGCTCAGGCTTAGCACCCCAGAGAAACTGTGCATCCCGGGGAATAAGCCTCTTGACCCGAGGATCGTCAAGCATGGCCTTCACCTTGTTGACATTCCTCGTAGGAACCGCTATGTCATAGGCCCGGCCTCGCCGCACGTAAGTCAGCAGCGAAGTGAAGGGTTTTCCCTCTTCAGCCTCCTCAAATAGCTCTGCTGCCTCCCCTTCCTGCACGATATCAAGTTCTGCAAATACCTGGTCTATCTTTCTCAACACATCCGCTAATTCATCCTTATCTTTCAGGAGCTTAAACTCCAACATGGCGGTCCTTCCAATCAGGCTCTTTGCCCTGTCAATGTCCTGAATGCCCGGGAGTTCGACGATTATCCTTGTCTTACCCTCCCGCTGGATGACGGGTTCTGTAACGCCGAACTGATCAACCCGGTTTCTAATCACCTTTATGGCACTTCTGACCGCATTGTCCTCTTCCCCGCTGGGGATATCGGAGAGATCAACCTCCATGACCAGGTGTACACCCCCCTGGAGATCCAGTCCCCTTCTGAGGGCCTTAACCTGTAATTTCTCCAGTACCTCCGGATTCTCCTGCCATAGCCTGGCCTTTTGTTCGGCGGGCATTGTGTAGAGTCTGAGCGTCGGATAGAGATACCAAAGTGAAGCGATGACTATTAGAACTATCAGGATCACCTTCCAGTTGCCAGTCTTTCCCATGGTTTTTAAGCCTCCAATATGTTATGGGTGTGGTTCAGGGTACTCACCGCCGGGCCTGGCGCACCAACTCTATCATGTCTCTGACGGCCTTTTCCATCCCAACTAACAGGGCCCTGGAGATAATTGCATGGCCAATGGAAATCTCTTCGATCTGGGGGACCTCTATAATCCTGGCGACGTTCTGGTAGGTAAGTCCACACCCGACCTTCACACCCAGCCCCAGTTTCTCACCAGCCATCGCCATATCCTTGAGTCTGCCCAACTGTTCTGTCTCTTCGATTAAATTACGAGCATTTGCATATCCTCCTGTATGCAGTTCGACATAGTCGGCTTGCAACCTTGACGCCTCCTTTACCTGTTTCAAATCTGGGTCAATAAATAGGCTTACCAGAATGCCACTGTGATGGAGTGAACCGATGATTTCCTCAAGCTGCTTCGTCTTCTCAACAACATTAAGCCCCCCTCCTACCCCGAT
>DTYK01000264.1 GCA_012961925.1 Candidatus Latescibacterota bacterium | reverse complement strand
CCTTCCGCTACAATCCAAAGCATGGGCAGGTTCAGAAGTACAGGCGGATCGTTGTAGAACTGCTCTTCTCCTATCAAAAAGGGAGAGGTGATGATCTTCAGTATGAGCGACCTGACGAAGACGAGGATCTTTACCGAAAGACGATTATCAATTACGAACAGGTCAGGAGATGGCGGCGGCGGAGGTTGAAACGGCCTCGTGTATCCGTTACCCCTTTAGGGCAGGGCCGGTGGATCAAGGTGAAGGTGGACGAGGATGGACTCTACCGCATTGATTGGGATGACCTAAGGGAGCTGGGCATAAGCGTCGAGGATATTGATCCCCAGAGGATCAGGATGTATTATGGTGGTGGCAGAGAACTCCCCCGGGATACGGTAACCACGCCGCCGGAATTGAAGGAGATCCCGATCTTTGTTGACACGGAGTCCAGATATATCCTCTTTTACGGGAATGGTCTGTCGGGATGGGACTACGATCCAAAAGAGGCTGAGTTCACGCATTTTATGAACCATTACACAAGGGAGAACTGTTACTGGTTGACGTTAGATGGGGGGGGCGAGGGGTTAAGGATGGTATCAAGGGATGGGCGGCCGTGGAGGGACGCAGTTATTCGTCCTTCGACTTTCAGACAGCGAATTCATATGGAGATGGAGCGTTTCTCAACCTTCGGCGATGAGACAGGTGGCTCAGGTGAGGAGTGGTACTGGCATGAATTTTCAGGTTTGATGGCCCGTAGATATCCGCTACGGGTCTCCTATCCCGATACCACGGATACATCTTGGATTAAGATCAGGATGACGGGAGGGGAAAAGTATAATAGCCACCTCTTTTATGTGTCGCTAAATAACTCGGGCCTTGGAACGATCAACTTTAAGGCAGGTCAACACTCCGGCAAGGTTGTTACCTTTGAGTCCGCTGGACTCCTCAGGAGCGGGACCAATTGGCTTTCGATTAGATATTTGAAGGCCTCCGCTAAGCCTGAATATTATCCCCGTCTTGACTGGTATGAGTATGAGTATTCGAGAAAGTTTGTGGCTGATGGGGAGGAGCTTCTCTTCACGTCCCCTGTAGCCACGGGTACTGCTGAGTTCGGCATATCCGGATTCTCCAGCCCTGACGTGTGGATCTTTGAGGTCTCCGATCCCTTTGGGGTGAGCCAGATCGTTGGGGCATCGTTTGAAAATGGGGTCCTGACGTTTCAGGACTCGGTCAGGTCGCCTCGCCCTCAGCAATATTATGTCCTTTCCGAATCGAAGTGGAAAAAACCAAAAGGGCTTGAGCTCTATGAACCTTCATCAGACCTCAGGCGTGATCTTGTGGGACTTAACTATGTGGTAGTTTCGCACCGGGACTTTCTGACCGAGGCCCAACGGCTTGCCGATTGGCGATCCGAACAGGGTCTGAAGACCGCAGTGGTGGATGTGGAGGATGTATACAATCAATTCTCATGGGGGCTCTTCGATCCCACCGCTATCAGGAATTTTATGAAATATCTCTTTGAAAACCAGAACCCAGACTTAGAGTACCTTCTCCTGTTCGGCGATGGGTCCTTTGACTATAAGAACAATTCGGGGAGAAGTCCCAATAACTGGATCCCTCCGTATACCCATAGGGATACCTCGACGGATGACTGGTTTGTCAGCTTCGATCCACTTCCTGATATGGCAGTGGGGAGGCTTCCGGCACGGACTCCCGAGGAGGCCCGGATCATGGTTGACAAGATCATTGAGTACGAAGAACGGGTTGAGCGGGGTGTGTGGCAGAATACAGTTATCCTGCTTGCCGACGATGAACACGTAAGAGGGAGATATGACGGAATTATCGATTACACCAGTGATACGGATTCGATAGCAACGGGTTATTTACCTAAGAAGCTCGACCAGGTGAAGGTCTATCTAACCGAATATCCTCTTGATGCCTTCGGGAGAAAGCCTGATGCCAAGAGGGAGTTTATCGATGCCTTCAACAGAGGCGCCCTCCTCATCAATTTCATTGGACACGGAAGGTATGATGTACTGACTCACGAGGAGGTCTTTAACGTTGCCAGCGACATTCGTCTTCTCAGCAACGGTCGAAGATTGCCCCTGTTTTTTGGTGCCACTTGCAGCGCAGCCCATTTCGACCATCCCATGAATGAAAGCCTCACCGAAAGGCTTGTGAGGCTGGAAGGCGGAGGGCTTGTGGCGGCAATCGGCCCGACAAGATTGGCCTGGAATGCTCCTAACGTTGATCTCAATAAGCTCTTCTATCGACAACTCTTTCGATCGTCAGGTCCCCCTGAAAGGGTGGGGAAGGCATTATGGATGGCTAAGCTTCTCTCATGGCTGAAGGCGAACTCGGCGAAATTCGCCTTAATAGGTGATCCTGCACTCCGCCTTGCCATGCCCGAGGTAGACCTCTCTCTCTCCGTTTCCCCTGACACCTTGATGGCCTTGGGCCAGATAGAGATATCAGGGGTTGTACCGGGTTCCCAGCCTTCGGGAGAGGTGTACATAAGGGTCTTCGACTCAGCAAATCTCACCAGATATGATGTTCTTCTTGACACTCAGAGAAGAGGCCGTATTATCACAGGTTCGATCGGGTATATCCTTCCTGGAGCACCCATCTTCAGGGGGGTCTTTCCCCTTGAAAAGGGTCGTTTCAGCGCCCTTGTCCGGATTCCAAAGGATATCACCTATGGTGGAGAGATGGGGAGGGTGAGTGTATTTGTCTGGAATGACCAGTTCGACGGAACTGCTGCCATCGACTCACTGTACGTTGGAGGGACAAGCTATGCGTTTGAGAACGATATAACGGGGCCGGCTATAACGCTGGGCATCGCCGGACAGAATTTCATGGATGGCGACCCGATACCTCCATCTCCTGTCATCAGGGCGGTCATAGAGGATGAAAGTGGGATCAACATTACCCGGGAGATCGGACATGGGATCACCTTAAGGGTTGACGGGGGGGAGATAATGGATGTGACCGATTACTTTCTTTATGAGAATTCTTATCGCAGGGGGACCTTAGAATATCAGCTCAAAGATCTAACTCCTGGGGAACACATCATAGAACTGAAGGCGTGGGATAACTTCAACAATTCGTCGAAGGAGAGCGTAAGGGTGGATGTGGTCCCAGAGGACCGGTTTTCAATCACGGAGGTGCTCTTCTACCCCAATCCCTTGGATCCCGCAGATGCTTCTGAGGCGGCCTTCACATATATGTTGACCCAACCTGCCAGGCGGGTGAGGATCAAAGTATTTTCGATCTTCGGTAGACTGGTAGATCAGCTTGACGGTGGGACATCCAGGGGATATAATCAGGTAGATTGGATGCCACCGCGGCTGGCCAACGGCGTATATCTTTACAAGATCATAGCGGAGGGTACGGATGGGAAGAAGGCGGAGGCCATAGACAGGATCGCTGTACTGCGGTGATTGTCTGTAGACTGAGGCCATGGATTTGAAGGCCGGTTAAAGCTCATGGCCAATTGAAAGGAGGTAGGCGGTATGAAATGGTTTCCTGGCCTGATGGTGGCAGTGGCATTGGTTCTGTTGCCGGCATATCAGGGTGAGGCGACGAATGAGAGCCAGGCAGGAGTGCTGTTGCTTTTGATAGAACCAGGAGCGAGGGTGAGCGGTATGGGGGAATCCTTTGTAACCATCTCGGATGATGCCACGGCAGCATACTACAACCCGGCGGGACTGTCCGGACAGAGCCGGAAGGAACTGACGTTCATGCATACAAAGTGGCTTCCGGCTTTTGTCTCAGACTTGTACTATGAGTTCCTTGGCTATTCTCAGTATCTGGAAGGGTGGGGTAACATCGGAATCAACCTTACCTACTTCTATCTGGGCAGACAGACCAGGACAGATGAATGGGGGAACGAACTGGGGACGTTCACGAGCTATGATGCGGTCTTTGCCGTTGCCTATGGTTCCAACTTATCCTCCCGGACGGCTCTGGGTGTCACTGTGAAGTACATTTATAGCCATCTGGCCCCCAGGGGGGCAGGGGCGGAGAGGGGTGCCGGCGTGGGCCACTCTATCGCTTTCGACCTCGGTGTCCTGCACCGATCGGCGGTACCAGGGTTGAAATTCGGCGCAGCCCTCCATAACCTCGGGCCTAAGATCGCATATATAGACGCAGCCCAGGCCGATCCACTCCCCCTGAACTTTGTCGTAGGAGCATCGTACAAGGTTCTGGATACCGAGTTCAATGACCTGCTCGTCACATTGGATTTTTACAAGCCCTTAGTTACCAGGAAGGACCCTTTTCTGAAGGCGGTCTTTACGGCCTGGTTTGATGAATATGATAGGGTCAAAAAGGACCCTGATGTTAAACATCCTGGCCGAGAGGCCCTACAGAGGGAGTGGAACGAGGTGGATATCCATGCAGGGATAGAATATGTCTACAGCTCGCTGCTTGCCCTGAGAGCCGGTTACTCCTATGACAGGGATGGCGATCTCAAATTCCTCACCTTTGGATTCGGGTTCCAGTTCGATTGGATTGAGGCCGACTTCGCCTATCTCCCGGCCAGGGGGACCGGGCTTGAGAACAACACCAGATTCTCCATAACCGTCCACTTCTAAAAGTTCAGGAGTTCAGCCTTCAGGCTTCCACCCCACGATCTACAAGCTCTGAGGCACGTCTTACCCAAGATGAAATGCTGAAGCATTAACTCCGGGGGGGCGAGTGGAGCGAAGTGAACCCCGCCGCTAAAACCGGAAAGTCAATTTTGATGAGACTGCTCTCTATTGTTTGCTTCTCGTTACTGATGGCCGGAACGATCTCAGGGGCTCCAGACGTTTCGGCTTCTGTTCAGCACTGGAGGGTCCTCGCCTTGAGGGTCCAGTTCCCCGAAGAGGATCCGGACAACAGGACAACCACAGGCAATGGTACCTTCGATTTGCGTGATTTTTCAGATCCAGAGGTCCAGAGTTCATATAAACATCCTTATGACACCCCCCCACACAACCGCCAGTATTTCCAGTGGCATCTGCAAGCCCTGGCCAATTATTATCACAGGGTTTCGGAGGGGCGGGTTGAGATCACTTTTGAGGTCTTTCCCCAGGAACCGGACTCAAGCTACCGTCTGGTGAGGTCTATGGCCAGTTATGGGAACGGCCGCACAAGGGACGAAATCAACTTTAAGTTATGTGAACTCCTTCGGGATGCGATTTCGTTGGCCGATTCGGTTGAAGGCGATGGCCTGGATTTCTCGCATTATCAGAGCTTCCTTGTGATCCATGCCGGGATGGGGAAAGAGATGGGCCTGATAAATGACATCCCATCTGCCTATTTAACGGAAGAGGATCTTGTGCGTTACCTGGGCGGTCCGATCCGGGTTGATAACGGCCAGCACACTGTTTCTGATGGGTTGATCGTCCCGGAGGCGGCGAGTCGCGACGGCACTGTAGGGCTGAACGGCTTGCTTGCAAAACTCTTTGGGTATCAACTCGGTCTGCCAGGGCTTTCGAACTTCAGGGATAATCTTCCGGCCGCTGGAGGGTGGAGTTTGATGGATACGGGCTCCATGAGTATTGGCCCCGGGGAGCTGATGGGGTTTGTGCCTACCCATCCCATTGCCTGGTCCAAGGTCCAACTGGGCTGGATACAACCCGTGGAGGTAATGAGGGATACAACCCTGAGGATAGTGGCGACAGATGTGGATTCGGATCTCCCCAAGGCGGTTAAGATTCCGATAAACTCCTCTGAATACTTCCTCCTGGAGAACAGACAGGTTAGGTACACGCAGGACCAGATGCCCGAGGTGGAATTTTCCATCGGCGATTCTGCTGGAGTCTGGCTCTCGGTCGACCACTATGACTCATTTATACCAGGCTCTGGTATCCTCATCTGGCACATCGACGAATCCTTAATCCATGATAAATGGACCACCGGTCAGATCAATGATGATCCCCTCCACAGGGGAGTGGATCTCGAGGAGGCCGATGGGTATGAAGATATAGGCAATTACTATACCATCTCCAGCCCCAGGGTTGACCAGATCAATGGCTCGCCGGACGATCCATTTTATGTAGGTAACGGGACCGAATTCTCGTCTATAACTATTCCAGCATCTAAAAGCTACTCAGGGATTGATACGGGATTAAAGGTTGTGGTTAAAGATCCACCAGCCGATACAATGACTGTCGAGATCCTGTGGGACCTGAACCTATCAGGATGGCCTCAGGGGACCTCTTCCCCCATGGGAAAGAACTCCCCAATCCCGGGCGATGTTATCGGGGATGGAGATCCTGAAATTGTAGCTATCTCGACCGATGGAAGGGTGTATGTTTGGGCTACCAACGGTGACCTGCTCTGGTCGGTTGATACTGCGGACACCGTGAGTGTTTCCCCTACTCTAATAGACCTCGACGCCGATGGGAAATTGGAGGTTTTGACGGTTGGGGAAAAGGGCATTACAGCCTGGAAGCCACCTGCGTCTATCCCTCTTTTTAATGTCGGAGTCGGCTCCTTACCGACCACACCGGCTGTTATTTCAAATGCAGAGGGAAGGCTGGTGGTTGTTGGCACAGCAGATGGTAGGCTATATGCCATCGACCTTAATCAGAGGGGAATCCTGTGGGAGAAGACTTTAGCTGAAGGTGAGAGCAGAGTTGTAGGGTTGGCCGTCACCGAGATGGAGCCTGATGGTTCGCCTGATATCGTAGCATCTCTTCATGACGGTCGGATCTTCCGGATTGGGGAGGGAGAACCCATTTTACTGTTTGATATGGATGAAGAAATTGCAGGACCACCTGTTACCGGGGATCTGGATTTAGACGGACAGAGCGAGATAATCGCCGTCTCAGTGGAGGGGAAGGTGGTCGTCCTTTATCCTGATGGACAATTGGAGCAGGGATTTCCGATTTTCTTAGGAGACCAGAGCAGGGCCTCGCCAGTTCTTGGTGATATCGATGACGATGGTTACCTTGAGATTGTCATCCCGGGACAGGGTAACCTGCATGCGATAAAGTCCAATGGGGTACCGGTCGTCGGATTTCCCGTACGGTTGCCTTTTGGAGACGGTGACGGGCTGGTCGTCTCCTCCCCTATCCTTGCCGACGTCGATGGCGGCCCCTATCTGGAGATCTTCGTTGGTACATCAGGGGAGAAGGTGTATGGCTATGATGGGACCGGTCGGATGCTTCCTGGATTCCCTGTGGCAGCGGTCGGTTCGGTGACCTCTTCACCCCTGCTTCTCTCATTGGGCTCCAGAGTGGTGCTGGGAGCTGTGACCCAGGAAGGGTGGGTTCACATCTGGGATCTGGCCAGAATCAGACCCTCCTTCACCGGAACCCGTATAATCTGGGGTATGGAAGGGGCAGATCCCGGACATACCGGATCCTACCCCGGGCCTCTACTTCCATCGGGTCCGACCGGGTCGAGAGAGCTTCTACCGGCAGGGAGTCTATACTGCTACCCAAACCCGATAGATACGGATTCAGCACGGTTCAGGTTCTACCTTGGTGAACAGGCCATGGTGAGGATCAGGGTGTTCAATCTGGCCGGTGAGCTTGTGGACGAACTGGTCAAGCCCAAGGCCGGGACACAGGCCAGGAGCGATAATGAGATAGTCTGGGATGTTTCGAGGTTTGAAAGCGGAACTTATATCTGTCAGGTTGAGGCAGAGGGCGATTCGACGAAGGTAACCCGGGTCTTGAAAGCAGCCATCTGTAAATAAAGGTGATCCTTATAAGGTCCTAATATTAGGCTGGTGAGAAAAGTGTCCTTAAGCCTGAGCCGTTAAGACCGTCCGGCGAACGGAGCGCCAGTTTTTCCGCCTGTCTGAGCCCGAGCGGAAGGAGGGCGAGTTTGCGGAGGGGCAGCGGAGTGAGTCACATTTGTGGGAGAGGACTTCTGCCCTCGATGATTTGGGCGAAGGCTTCGGGCTGTCTTTTCTTTTTGCTTTTTTTTCTTTGAACAAGCAAAGAAAAAGAAGGATATAAAATGGGGGATGGGTTCATAATTTTTCGGTTTGAGAGAGATGAGAAACGGACGAAATCTGGGATATATGGGATATAAATCTTTAAGCGTGTTTTTCCTCTGGCTTTTGCTTCTTGTTCTCCCTCTTGTGTTACTGGTGGGGGTGTCCCTTGCGCAGAACTATTCGAATCTGGACTGGAGGGTAATCCAGACGCCGCACTTCAATGTCTTCTACCATCAGGGTGAGGAGGAGATAAGTGGCCTTGCTGCAGCGATTGCCGAGGAGATCTATGAGCCGATCACCTCTCTTTACGGGTTCAGACCCGATGGAAAGGTTCACATCGTCCTTAAGGATTGTGGGGACTATTCGAATGGGGCCGCCTATTATTATGAGAATAAGATAGAGATCTGGATTACAGGGCTTGACTTTGAGTTGAGAGGAACCCACGATTGGTTGAGGGATGTAATCACCCATGAGTTCACCCACATCGTCTCCCTGCAACTGGCCAGAAAGGGGCCTCGATGGATCCCTGGTTTCTACATACAGGGTTTTAGTTATCAGAAGGAGGAGAGGGAGGATATCCTGACCCGTTTCCCCAATGTAGTCGCCTCCTATCTTATCCCGGGGACTGTTGTACCGATGTGGATCGCTGAGGGGGCGGCACAGTACCAGGCTGATGGTGCCAGGTTCGATCGCTGGGACTCCCACAGGGATATGATCCTCCGCATGGCAACCCTTGACGGTAAGCTTCTGAGCTATGAAGAGATGGGCGTGTTCGCCAAGAACGGCTTGGGTAACGAGATGGTGTATAATCAGGGCTATTCACTTGTCCGGTTCATCGCAGACAGCTTCGGGAACGATAAGCTCAGGGCCATCTTCAGACGTCTGTCAGCACCTCTGACGTTCGACTTCTCATCAGCACTGTCACAGGTGCTTGGCATCTCAGGGCCCGAGTTATACCGTTTATGGAAGGATCACCTCACCACAAAGTATACCGTGCAGGCAGAAGCGGTGATGGAGAACCGAATTGAGGGTGAACCCTTAGAGCAGAGAGGCTACTTAAATGCCTATCCCGTGTGGTCCCCTGACGGTTCAAGGATCGCCTATCTCTCCAACAGGGGTCAGGACTATCACATCGCCGCGCTCTACATCTTGAATCTTAAGGATAAAACCACCTTGATGGTCACTGGCGGCGTGGTATCTTCCCCATCCTGGTCACCCGACGGGGAGAAGCTGGTCTATACGAAGAAGAGCAGGCCGGACAGGTATGGGGCCAGGTTCTGGGATATCTATGAATATGACCTCAAGGCACAAAAGGAAAGGCGTCTGACCTTTGGGCTGAGGGCGAAATTCCCGGACTACTCGCCGGATGGAACCCGCATCGTGTTCGTTAAGAATTCAGCAGGGACTAACAATCTGGGCTTGATAAAGTCGGATGGTAGTTTTATCGGATATTTAACCGATTTTGCAGACAGGACTCAGATCTATACTCCTCGCTGGTCGCCGGATGGTACTAGGATTGCCTTCTCGATCCTGCGGGGGGAGAGCCGTGATATTGCGCTTATCCGGAGCGATGGGAGTGGTCTCCGCTACTTAGTCTCATCCACAGGATCCGAAAGAGATCCATGTTGGACACCGGATGGGAAGGAGATCATCTTCACCTCCGATGTGAGCGGGATATTTAACCTCTATTCGATCTCGCTTGTAAATGAACAGGTCCAACAGCTTACCAATGTCCTCGGCGGTGCGTTCTCTCCATCAATTTCACCCTCGGACGGCCGGATCGCCTTTTCCTCCTACACCTCAGAAGGATATCAGTTGCAGCTTCTTTTACCTCCTTATGGATGGCGAGAGGTCGATGGAGAGCTCTTCCGCCAACCCGTCGATCCCTCAGGAGTAAAGGGAGATGGAAACCGAGCTCCAGCAGATTCTCATCCATATAGGACTATGTTTCTTGGCTTTCAGGTCATGCCAAGGGTTGCCCTCGACGCAAATAGAACAAAGGCTGGGTTCTACCTCACCTCGAGCGATGTCCTGAATAAACAGTCTATAATCGGCGGGCTGCTTTTCGCGGACAATTTCGATCTCGATCTCTTCACCATTATTGAATATAAACAACTTATTCCCACACTTTTCTTCGAATATTACAAGGTGATGAGACATCTCAAAGAGGATGTCACAGACCCGGATAACCTTTACAGAATCGATCGAACCGATTTCGACCTCAATGAGGTCTGGCTCGGAGTACGATACAGACTGTGGGGCACCCACGAATTCTCACTCTCAGCAGTGTACAGCCTTTACAACACGGATCTGAAAGGCGTGAGCCTCACCAGCAGGCAGCGATTTACGTTTTCATATACGTACTATAAGGGACTCGACCTGGCCTTTATCTATAATTATAGGAACATAAAGCGGATGAGGGATGGGGAGATCAATCCTCAGGGGAGGGAGGTGCTGTTCAGGTATGACCGAATGTTCGACTATCTGATCAAGGGGTTCAAGCCATCGTTTATCGTCCGTGAGGTGTATCGCAGGTACAATTATGACCGGTTTATTCTGGACTGGAGGGAGTATATACCCATGCCCTGGAAGAGAGATACGCTGGGCCTGAGGTTCAAGGTCGGGTTGATCGACAGAAGGGTTGACGACTTCCTCGATTTTCATCTTGGCGGCAAAAACGGGATGCGTGGGTATACCTACTGGAGCCTGGAAGGCAGGAAGATCGTGATGGGATCCATCACCTATCGTTTTCCGTTCTTCGGTAGCCTGCGGAGGAAGTTATTCCATCTCTATGTTGATAAGGTCTACGGTGCTGTCTTCGCTGGTATGGGCAGGGCTTGGGATTCGGACTCCATCGATTTTAAGACCGAGGGGTTTAAAAGGGATATAGGTGCACAGCTCAGGCTTGACCTGATCTCCTTTTACAGTTATCCCACAAAGGTTGAGCTTGACGTGGCGTATGGACTGGACGAAGGTAAGGGGAGGGATCCAGTGAAACTGTACCTGACCGTCCTCTTCGGTTATAATTAAAATTGGGGACGGGTTCATATTTTTCGAAAAACCTAAGAGTGAACTCCGGCGCTACCTGCAACCGGAAAGGAGTTGGTATGAAGTTCGGGAAGCTTGTTTCTGTTGCCTGTCTTGGTATATTATTCTTACAGGCCTCAGCGGCTGCGAAGGGGGCTCCTTCTCACGGGCTGGGGGCTCTGAATATGAATATGGAATCCGGGGTTCCTCGAAATACGGCTCGATCGCCGGAGAGGTCTACAACCAGGGCTTTTCTCCTGTCGGCCCTTGTTCCAGGCAGCGGTCAGTTGTATGCGGGGACGAAAAGGGGGTTCCTTTTTCTGGCCGTTGAGGCCCTCACCTGGACAGGTTATCTGACCTGGACCCATAAGGGGAAAGAATTGGAGGACGATTACGAGAGGTTTGCAGACCTGCACTGGAGCGAAGACAGGTATAATGATTACATATGGACCGCTGTGATCGGTACCCCTGATACGACAAGGCTCACCCATAACTACGAGACCTCCAGCAGGCAACAACAGTACGAGATGATCGGTAAATACGATCAATTCGTTTACGGCTGGGATGATACCGATGCTTCAGCAGACGGGTACCCGCCAGTAGACTCCTTGAAGAACGTCCAATCCACGCATCGTTTAAAATACGAAGATATGAGGTATGAAAGCAACCGTTACCTGAGGCGGGCGCTCTTCACTCTCGGGGTGATCCTGTGCAACCATCTGTTCAGTGCGATAGATGCGGCCCGTTACGCAAAATCGCAGGAAGAGGGCAAAGCCCTGGAGGAAAGGCTCAAGGTGAGAATGGCATTACGCTTTGAAGCAGAGGCGACCACCCCGATGCTTGTCGTTTCCAGGAGGTTTTAGGGGTGGGCCAAGTATTTGCTCATAAGGTGCTCTTTTACGTAATATCGGCCTTTTGTCCTCTTCTAATTACGCCGCCTCAGGCATCCTCCTGGGGTGGTGGCATTGACCGTTCCGGTGCATTCCAACCCCACGAGCACGGGGTTGTGGCTTTAGCATTTCATCCCGGTCAGGACAAACCGCTGAGTCTATCCGGGGATGAAAGCCTGAAGGCCGAACTCCGATCCCACGAGCTCTTGCCGGGCTCGACCAGGACGGGTTCGCCCTTGATGGCCAGCCTGTTTCGGATGGCCTCGTCGCCGTAGGCATACTCGCTCATCAGCACCTTGGTGACGGTGCGGACGTCGCTCCGGTCGAAGAGCGACAGGTTGAAGGCCGTGACCTTGGCCGGCGCGCCCGTCCCCAGGGTTTCGGCGATGTTCAGGCCGCACTCGCCTAGCAGCTCCCCCGTGGGGGATTCGATGTCCAGCGATTCGTCGTAGTCGTCCTGGCCCAGCGTATAGCGGGCCACGAAGTGGCCCAGGGGCTCCGTGCTCGGGGGCACCCAGCGGGATACGATGGCCTCGCCCCGTCCCCGCCAGATCATGACGATGGCCACCGCCGCGGCGATGAAGAGGACCATGGCCAGGAAGATGCCCAGCACGGGCACCAAGCGGCGAATCACTGGGGAGGGAGGCCGCTCCACCGGCGGGGGTGTGGCCCCCACCGGGGTCTGGATGGCCTCCTTGCCTATCTCCACCTTCAGTTCCAGCGCCCCGGCCAGATCGTCCAGGCGCTGGCGCTCCTCCTCGCTGGCCCGCGACTCGAGCTTGGCGATGATCTGGCAGAGCTCCTCCTTGTCCCAGCCAGCCGCCCTCTCCTTGGCCAGTTGGGCGTCCCTGTTGAAGGCGTAGGAATCGGCCAGCATGGCGATGTAGGCCTCCTTGTACCTCTGTTTCAGATCATAAGGGTCGGTGTCAACCCACCTCACCGGCCAGAGCCACCAGCCCAGGATGGGCAGGCCGATGATCAGCCCCACGATGAATCCCACCGCCGCCCCGATGAGTGCTTCGCGTCCTATCCTCTCCACGATGGCGTTCATCTCTCACCCCCTTGCCATTCGCCCTGCTCCGAGTTAGAATCCGCTGCTTTTGCTAGCCTGGGTGAGCACCTCCACCCCGTCCTCCCTCAGGACCACCATGTCCTCGATGCGCACCCCGCCCCAGCCAGGGATGTAAATCCCCGGCTCGACGGTGAAGACCATCCCCGGCTCGAGCACGTCCTCCGAGAGCTTCCCCAGCGTGGGCTTCTCGTGTATCGCCAGCCCCACGCCGTGGCCCAGGCCGTGGCCGAACTGCTCTCCATAGCCCGCCTCTTCGATGATCCTTCGGGCGATGGCGTCGGCCTCCCGGCCCGTCATTCCCGGCCTGATGGCCTCCTCGGCAGCCAGTTGCGCCGACAGAACGAGCTGGTAGATCTCCCGAAACCTCGCGTCGGGCTGGCCCAAACAGATGGTGCGGGTCATATCGGAATGGTAGCCCTCAACCACGCACCCCAGGTCCATCACGATGGGCTCCCCGGCCCGGATGGCGCGCTCGGAGGCGGTGACGTGGGGCAGGGCCCCATTGGGGCCGGAGGCCACGATGAGGTCGAAGGCCGCCTTCTCCGCGCCGTGGGTCCTCATGAAGGACTCCAACTCCCAGGCCACCTCTTTCTCCGTCATGCCTGGCTCGATG
>DTYK01000263.1 GCA_012961925.1 Candidatus Latescibacterota bacterium | reverse complement strand
GACCTCTGCTCCAGAAGAATCACCAATTAATAACTGTCTTACACCTCCAACTAGTTCTGGAGGATAGGGTTCATAAGTAAAGGGATTTCTTATTACTCCGAGGATTTTGCCGCGCGGGTCAAGGTGTTGAAGGTTGAAACCCCAATTTTTTAGCGTCACCACCCTGCTACCGACCGCTGGACGATCTCAGAGGCCAGCATCTTAACCGCAGCCTCCATCCCCTTATCCCTCTCCTCCTGCTCTCCAGCCAGGTAAGTTCCCCAACCTTCCAGGGATTTATGCTCCCAGATCTTTCGATTTTTCTTCACATCGAGAAAGGAGGCCTTAACGATAATACGAATCCTGTACTCCCTGGCCTCTTCACCGGTGGTCTCTGAGATATAAGTAAATGCTTCATCTATGACGTCGGTGATATTAACCCGGACTACAGAATCGGCAGACCTTTCATCCGCGAGCCTTAAGGTATTATCTGAAACAAACGCATCAACGATGCCATCGGTCAAAAGCGTCTCAATGCCATACTCCACCGTCTCATTCTCTGCGAGCGGTACAGCCACCGTCTTGATATAGGAGGGCAACGATAGGCCGGACGTGGAATAGTACCAGCAACCGGATGAAATCGTCCCCATGCAGAAGAGGACCGGAATTATGACTTTGGAAAAGCGCACTGTAACAGTCCCCGTACAGAGAGGTTCATTGCGAAACGCTCATAGAGAGAAAAGAGCGTGTCAGCTCAATCAATCCCCAGGTCAAGAAGTTCATTATTAGACCCGACCTATCTTACGTGCCCGATCTTCCGCATTACCCTTCTCAGCCCACTGCTTCAAAATCGGTGCATAAGGCTGCCGGGCTATCCCTTCTTCTGATACGATGGCGGTGATCAATTCATGAGGCGTCACATCGAAGGCCGGATTCCTGACCTTTACGCCCTCAGGAGCTGTCTGAAGGCCAAACCCTCGGGTAACCTCGTCCGGAGCCCTCTCCTCGATCGGAATCTGATCGCCATCGGAAAGCTCCATATCCAGGGTTGAAATGGGCGCAGCTACATAGAACGGTATGCCGTTCTGCTTCGCCAGCACAGCCAATCCGTACGTGCCAACCTTATTAGCGACATCACCATTTCCAGCAATCCGGTCTGCCCCAACTATGACACAATCCACCCCACCCCTCCTCATCAAGGAGCCGGCGGCGTTGTCGCAAATAAGGGTCACCTCCACTCCCTTTCTCATCAGCTCCCAGGCGGTAAGGCGTGCCCCCTGCAACAGGGGACGTGTCTCATCGGCGAAGACATGGATCCGTTTGCCCTGATCTTTCGCTGCATAGACGATACCCAGGGCTGTTCCATAACCGCCAGTCGCCAGTGCCCCGGCATTGCAATGGGTCAGAACGGACATACCGTCCCGCAGAAGTACGGCCCCGTTGTTGCCGATCTGCTGGCAGACCTTACGGTCTTCCTCGAAGATCAGGTTCGCCTCCTCCAATAATAACTCCCGGATCCTGTGTGGCTCCTCCTGCCTGTTTGCGACGGCAACACTGCGCATCCGTTCCAGCGCCCAGAAGAGATTGGATGCGGTCGGACGGGTGCGTCGTAAACGTTCAAGAGTCACGTCCACCTTCTTCTCAAATTCAGCACCAGACCCTGCATCAAGAACCCCTAACACCAGACCATAGGCCGCAGCAATCCCCAAAGCAGGAGCTCCCCTTATCTTCATCTGTTCAATACAACGGGCCAGCGTCTCAACATCCTTACAATCTATGTAGACCAACTCCCCGGGGAGCTTCGTCTGGTCGATTATCCTGACCGATCTACCAGCCCACCTGATCGTCTCTATCCCCAAGGATCCACCTCCTCAAACCAGGTGATCCCCTTGAATTCCCTGAGTCTCCTTTCAATATCCTCCTGACTCAGGCTCCTGATCCCATCTACACTGAAACGTTCAACTACAAAGGAGGCCATTACAGTGCCGCATGCCACTGCCTTCCTCAGGCTCTCCTCGGTAAGATCGCCCGTCCTGTGAAGATATCCCATAAATCCCCCGGCAAAGGAATCACCAGCTCCCGTGGGATCACAGACATTCTCCACTGGACAGGCGGGAAGAGCGAAGAGGGAATCTCCGGTCACCATCAAAGCCCCATGTTCCCCCTTTTTAATGATCACTATCTCAGGCCCCATCTTCAAAATCGCCTTTGAGGCCCTGATCAGATTGTCCTCTCCTGCCAGTTTCTTCGCCTCAGTGTCATTCAGCGTAACCGCATGCACTCCTTTTAAAACTTCGAGCAGCACTCCCCTCCGCCTTTCAATCCAGTGATCTATTGTATCGGCCATTATCAGTTTCGGTGCAGTTATCTGCTGGAGTACTCTCAACTGAAGTTCGGGGTTGATGTTTGCTAAAAAGATATACTCCGACGCACCATAGTCGTCCGGCAAGAGGGGCGAGAACCCGGCAAAGACACCGTATTGTAGGTCAATGGTTTCCCGATCGTTGGGATCATCACCATATCTGCCAGTCCACCGAAAGGTTCTGCCACTTCTGATCTGAAGCCCTCCCAGATCTACCGACCGTTCCTTGAGAAATTCCAGTTGGTTCATTTGAAAATCTTCCCCCACAGCCCCCACAATCCTCACCGGTGCAAAATAGCTTGCCGCTGCTGCAAAATAGGTTGCTGACCCTCCAAGCAGGTCTATCTTTTCCTCAAGGGGCGTCAAGACCGTATCAAGGGCAACTGATCCCACCACCAGTATGCTCACCCCTCCACCTCCTGGATCTTTGCATCACCCCACAAGCGCTCCAGTGCATAGAACTCCCGAGGTTCCCTCTGAAATATATGGACCACCACATCGACGAAGTCAATCAAAACCCAGTTCCTTTCACCATAACCCTCTATGTGCCACGGACGATAACCTGCCCCCTCCATCCCCTCAACAAGGGCATCAGCGATGGCCTCTACGTGGGTATCGGAATTGCCGGTACAGAGGATGAAAAAGTCGGCTATATCCGTCACCCTCCTCAGATCAATCACGAGGATGTCCTCAGCTTTCTTAGATCTTACAAACTTGACCGAAAGGTCTACGAGCTGCTCAGGATCGGTCTGCAAGTCATCACCTCCCTGTGGTCTCACCGCCTAAAAGCCTTCTGAAGTCCGCTCCTATGATCACCAGTACGTCTTCCACACGATAAGGATCCATCTTTATCTGTTGAATACAGTTGTCGACTCCAAGGGCCCTTGCGACTTTCTCTGCCTTTCGAGAGGAACCCGACCTGTCGACAACGATGGTCTCCATAAAATCAAAGTTCTCCGCATTTCCAAAATTCACCACATCAAATCCCTTCCTGCGGAGGAGGTCTGTGAATTTCCGAGCAACTCCATCCTCACCACAACCGTTGAGCACCTCAACCCGGATAGGCGTCAAGATTTCGTTGGATTTCCGATCAATGGCCCTGTGGTCCAGTAGAAAAAGGCCAACACCCAGTGCAGTGCATATTATGACCAGAAGCCCTCCGATCACCCACCACTTTATGGACCTGTTCATCTCAATCCCGTCTTTTAATCCTGTCCTGAGTTGCTAGATATATGAAAAGGGACGGTCCGATGGTCGATCGTACACGTCCCAGTGGTCATTCAGGCCTTTTCAGAAGCGAACCGAACAAGGTAAAACCATCCCATCCCTTTATGACCGAATGCAAAAACACTATAAGTTGTAGAAATAGAAAGAAGCTACCAAGACCGCAGGTAAAGGGGAGGCGAAATATTGATATATTGCAAAGTGAAGGAGAGGTATCTGTTTGGCTGATACCTCAGTTCAAACCGTGGCATCAATACACGCCCTCTTGCTCCTGGCGAACCAAGACCTTGAAGCGATGATGTTTGAATGTATCCAAGGTCAACCCTTAATGAGAGGGGCACCGAAAACCGATATCTAAACGTGCTCAAATAAAGTCCGCTCAGGCTACTCTTCTCTCCGTCGGAGATAAACATAAGCGAATATCTTTGATGAACCGAGAAACGCCCGGGATCAAGGAGGCTGGTGTTGCCCAGTCCCCTTCTGAAAAGTCGCAACCCCACAGGAGAACTCAGCCCCAAGACCGATTCCTCCTGTCCATTGGCAGACGAGAAAGGAGCCAGTAAGGCGCCGGTAATGAAGCATATATATAGAAGACGCATGATAAACAACCCCCTTTTTATGTTATCAAAACACTCGCTCGACAAAACTTTTTTGACGTTCGGACATTTCCGAACACATTATATATTAAAACCATTTTCGACAAAAGTCAACCCCTTTTTGACAGGAATGTTGCCAAGTATCTCACCCTACACATTTCTCTCTTGTGATTTGAAGTACCGGACCTATTGCCCCCCGCCCACTTGATACCTATTTCCACTTGCTCACTCTATCTTAGATCACGGTAGTTATGAGCAGTGCAGCCAGCCCGAAGAAGAACAGGACGGTTATGATCTCTATCAGGGCCAGATGTCCCTTCAGCAATCCGGAGAGCCGTTCCCAGGTTGTCCCGAAATAGGTGAAGCAGAGGATAT
>DTYK01000262.1 GCA_012961925.1 Candidatus Latescibacterota bacterium | reverse complement strand
TATGTAGAGGGCGACCTGCTGTGGTTCTTCCGAATATCAAAGCACCTGGATATGGTTTGTCCTCCGGGTATTCTTCTATACCCTCCCCGCCACAGATAGCTTCATATACCTCATGATCGAGTATTCGACCAAATTGTTCATTCTCCATCTCAAATTTGGCGTGTCTTGTATAAAATATTGAGTCAGACTCAAAAATTTTCGTATCTTCTGAATCCAGTTCATACACGGTAATCTTTATTATTAGCACCTATCGGATCACGAAAGGCGTTTACGAAAACTTTTCGCCAATATTCTCCTTCAGGTACATATGAAAGTTGACTCTCTTGTTTCGTCTGCAAGACAAAAGACCTGGAACTCACGGCCTAGGCTGTCAGGGGGATCAGCCTTACGACCGATCCGTTCCAGGCCTCATACCCTATGCTTGTCCGACGAAGCTCACTCAACAGTAAGCAAAACTTGACTTCTGGAGGTGTGAACATTATATTTAAGTGCGTTAATTTCGTGCCCAATTTGTGCCAAATAGAGATCAAAAATCGTCGGAATCGGTACGAGTTAATATATACACATGTACACCGCTTGTCAAGAAGAATAAAGGGTTTGGCTACTATTGTGGGATGCTTCAAAAGCTTAGCCAAACCCCTTAGATCACACTCGTAATGAGCAGGCCGTGGGTTCGATAATCTAACCGTTGGCTCTTTTTGTGATTAAAAGGCGCGGAACAGGTGCCGGATTTGCCATTTTACTCGAGCTGAACACCATGAGCGAGGAGATATGCACGGACTGATTATAGGTGTCTCGGGGGTCAGGGGTGTAGTCGGTGAAGGCCTCACTCCTGACGTGGTCTACAGGTTCGCCGCTGCATTCGGCAACTGGTGTGGCAAGGGAAAGGTGCTTGTCGGTAGGGATTCCCGGACCTCCGGACCAATACTGAGCTATGCAACCATCGCCGGTCTTCTATCGGTCGATACCGATGTCATAGACCTCGGACTCTGTCCGACCCCGACCCTCCAGCTTGCTGTGGAACAAGAAGATGCAGGCGGTGGAATAGTCATCACAGCCAGTCATAACCCTATAAGCTACAATGGTCTCAAGTTCGTCGGGTCGGACGGTACCTTCCTCGACGGAGACCAGCTCCAGCAACTACTTGATCTCTTTCAGGCCAGGAGGATCGACAAATCCCTTTGGGAGGTCCTTGGGAGAGAACCAGAAAAAATGGAGGCTATCGAGGACCATATCTCTAAGATACTGGCGCTGGATATCCTCGATGTTGAGCTGATCAGGGGCCGGCGATTCAAGGTTGCACTCGACGCCTGCAATGGTGTAGGTGGTCTGTTAGGTGTGCCTCTACTCGAACGGCTGGGCTGCCAGGTGATTAAACTTAACTGTGAGCCCACCGGGATCTTCTCCAGGCCGCCTGAGCCTGTACCGGAGAATCTGCCCAGACTCTGTTTCGCCGTTAGAAAAGAAGGCGTAGACGTGGGTTTCGGTTTGGATCCTGACGGAGATCGCCTTTCGATAGTTTCAGATAAAGGGCAGGCAGTGGGAGAAGAGTATTCTCAGGCGCTGGCGGCGAAACTTGTGCTGAGTAAGAGGAAGGGACAGGTCGTAACCAACCTTTCAAGCAGTCAGATGCTAGATGATATTGCATCCGGCTATGGGGTGAAGGTGATCCGTACGCCGGTAGGAGAGATCAACGTTGTCAGGATGATGAAAAAGCTGAGAGCTGTCATCGGGGGTGAAGGTAATGGTGGCATCATTCTCCCAGAACTCCACTTGGCCCGGGATGCAGCCGTCGGGATGTCGTTGATCCTCCAACTTATGGCAGAGTCAGAACATACAATATCAGAGCTGATAGAGTCTATCCCCCACTACACCATCGTGAAGCGAAAGTTTCAATGTGAAGACATGATGAAACAAAGAGCCCTTAAGTTCATCCAGCAGATTTACAGCCACGAAGAGATGGACACCTCCGATGGGGTGAAAATCACCAGGGGCCATTCCTGGTTACACATAAGGAAGTCGAATACAGAACCGATCATCAGAGTGATTGCCGAAGCCAGAACAGAAGGCGAGGCCTCTTCCCTGTGTGCCGAGGTGATAAATAAACTCGAAGAATATATTCGTTCTCATCAGGGCTCCAAGGGCCTGACATGCGATATGTAGTCTATCTTTTACTCTATTTAAAAGGTATGAGCAAAGCGAACGGAAACTGTGTTGCTTATATACGGCTTTCGCCTGTAAGTCTTGCTGACGGTCCGTGTCCCGCTTAAGCTGAGTTCACCGTAAGAGATGCTCAACGAGAAACTTTGATACGTGCTTTTCCGCTTCAGTTGCCTTATCTCTCTCCCGGGTATCCCCCCTTTATGACCCCAGGTTTTTCTTAGCCGATAACTGTACCTTGGAGAGAAGGAGAACCCTTCCCTTGAATAAGAGAGGGACAGATTGGCTAAATGCTCCTTTTCGTCTTCAGCGACACCCTGCCTTCGGCCACTGTACAGAGTCCCATAGTCTCCCAACTTGAAAGTATACCCGAAAGTTAACCCTATTCTGTTGGTCAGTCTCATGTTAAAGGAGTTTGCAATCGACATTGTGCGCCTCACATTGCTCCTCGGATTGTCTGGATTGAGGAACATATCAAAATCATAGTTTATATAATCTGCGGAAAGATCGAAATTCTGAGAGACGGTTAAGGCCTCCGAGGGCCGATACTCCAACCTCGGGCTGAGACTGTATCTTTTTGTACGTCTGTTGTTTGCGGAACGTTCTGCATTTATATATACTGAGTGGTTCTGATCGGTGCTGGCCGAGATGCTTAGGTTCAGGTCATTACGCAAGTCACGTCGATAGAGAAGCTTGAGATTGCTCCTGAAATCGTCTCGATCGTTGATCTCCTGGGGATCGGGTGTATTCAGACGTGACTTTGATATGAGCCCCGAGATCGAAAAGGAGCTGGTCTCCCTGCGATAACCCAAAGCCGAGGTCATTGAAAGGGAACCCGTCTGCCGGTCGAGGCTGCTTCTCTCATAATCGTCTTTCTCCCGTTTCGATCGGAGCCCCCATGTGAGATCAACACCGAATAAATCCGTTGAAAGGTCGATTGAAAACTCAAGACTGTTGCCAATCTTATTGGTCTGGAATTTTGGGCTTGAGGGATCATCATTGGCGGTATCATCCACCTTATCCAGTGAGTAACGCAGGGCGGAGGACAGTTTGAAGTTTGATCCGGGCTTCAGGTCAAACTTGGCATTGATCTGCCTGTGTACAGAGAACCTGTTCTCCAGCTCCTCTTCAGGGCCTCTCGTATAGTAGAACTGGCGATGGCGGCTCTCCGAAAAGCTGAACGCCGTCTTCATCTCCTCTGAGAGGTCATAGCCAAGCCTGCCACTTAGGCTTGTATTAAGATCTCTGCGCCTCAGGCTGTTACCCGATTTGCTGAAGCTAAGGGAGCCGCTCAGTCTTTCGGGGAATCTTGGACGAATAGTTGCGCTAAGGCTGTAACTGAGCCCTGACTCACCATGTCCGCTACGTCTGTCGAAGGATTGGCCGACTGATTGGGAAAAAGATAACGATTCAAAGGGTTTGTAGGAGAGGGTTGAACTGAAGCTTTGCGTTTTAATCGGCTCCTTGTAGTACAGGTTATCAGAACTTTTTGTTAGGCTGATTCTGACGCCGAGCACGATCTTTTCGGAATACGGATAATTGATGGAGAGGTTGGCATGGTTGCTATCCTGCCAGCGGTCTTTCCTGGCGGTCTTCGTCAGGGTGGACTGCATCCTGTTCGAACTCGATATGCTCAACCGCTCACTGATAGCGCCACCGGCTCTCAGAGTGTGGGTCCAGGTGAGACGTTTGCCGGCCTGCGAAAAACTCAATTCGTAGCGGGATTCCTTTGCGGAGGCTCTGAAAGGGAAGGCCACAAAGGGAAGAATCAAGAATAAACGAAATTTATGCTTCACCATATCACCCTGCAACTTTATGGGACCTATGACCTTCCTTTTCTTTGCTTGCCCAAGCCAAGCTTTCTTGTACAGAAAGCTTGAGCGAAGAAACACTCCCCCAGCTCCACAAACTCTGCCGAAGATGGATGGCGGGCGTTTTCGCTCAAGCCTTTTACGAAAAGGCTTGGAAGAAAAG
>DTYK01000261.1 GCA_012961925.1 Candidatus Latescibacterota bacterium | reverse complement strand
GATGATACTCCTGCAGTGACGTTACATCCAGGTCTCCCTTCAACATGGACTCAATGGCATTCACAGCGGCAGATGCGCCGGGGATCGTCGTGATGTAAGGGAGATCGTATAAGACCGCAAGGCTCCTGATGGAGAGCTGATCCTTCTTCGGTCTCTTACCGGTGGGCGTGTTGATGATCAGATCTATCTCCTTGTTCTTTATGAGATCAAGGACGTTCGGTCTTCCCTCATGGACCTTCAGGATCTGTATCACGCCTATGCCGTTCCTGGTCAACACCTTGGCTGTACCTGCTGTGGCGACTATCCTGAATCCAAGATCAACCAATTTCTTAGCGATGAAGACAATCGCCCGTTTGTCTCTGTCCTTTACGCTGATGAAGACCGTTCCCTTCTGTGGCAAGGCACCACCAGCAGCGATCTGTGATTTTGCATAGGCCCTGCCGAATTCCATGTCGATACCCATCACCTCGCCTGTTGATCTCATCTCAGGTCCGAGGACCGGATCTACCCCCGGGAACCTGTTGAAGGGAAAGACGGCTTCCTTTACAGCGGTGTGGTCGACTTCAACCTCCCCGGTTATTCCGAGCTCCTCCAACTTTCTACCCACCATAACCTTTGCGGCGACTTTTGCCCAGGGAACACCGGTTGCCTTGCTCACAAAAGGGACGGTCCGGGAGGCCCTGGGATTGACCTCAAGGACATAGACGACGTCGCCCTTCACTGCATACTGGACATTCATTAACCCTATCACATAAAGCTCTTTGGCCAGGGCATATGTGATCCGCCTGATCTCCCCTATGAGGCTATCGCTTAAAGAGTAAGGCGGGATGACACAGGCGCTGTCGCCAGAATGCACCCCTGCCTCTTCGATGTGCTCCATTATCCCACATATCACACACGTTGTCCCGTCGGCTACAGCATCCACATCTATCTCGATGGCATCCTCTAAAAACTTGTCGATGAGCACAGGGTGTTGGGGAGACGCCTCCACGGCGCTCCGCATAAAGCTCTCGAGGGAAGCTTCATCGTAAACTATCTCCATTGCCCTTCCGCCAAGCACATAGGAGGGCCTTACCAGTACCGGATACCCTATCTCCCCGGCGATTTTCCTCGCTTCCTCGAAGGAGACCCCGGTCCCATTTGGGGCCTGGTGTAACCCCAATTTCCCTAACAGCTCCTTGAACCTCTCCCTGTCTTCAGCCCTGTCTATGGACTCCGGGACTGTGCCTATGATGGGCACCCCTGCCATCTCAAGGGGCACGGCCAGGTTGAGGGGGGTCTGGCCTCCAAACTGGACTATCACCCCTTCGGGTCCTTCTCTGTCCACTATGTTCAGGACATCCTCCAGCGTCAGGGGTTCAAAATAGAGTTTATCAGAGGTATCATAGTCTGTGCTCACCGTCTCAGGGTTGGAGTTGACCATGATGGTCTCATATCCTTCCTCCTTCAACGCAAAAGCGGCATGGACGCAGCAATAGTCGAACTCTATTCCCTGGCCAATGCGGTTGGGGCCTCCGCCGAGGATCATGATCTTACGCCTCTGACTGACCCGGCTTTCATCCTCCCGCTCATATGTGGAATAATAGTAAGGGGTGTAAGCTTCGAACTCAGCGCCGCAGGTATCGACCAGTTTATATACAGCTTCGATACCTGCGGACTTCCTCAGGTTACGTATTGAGGCTTCATCGGAGTTGAGGAGATTTGCAATCTGTCGATCGGAGAAGCCGTACTCCTTTGCCTTGCGTAAAAGCTGGGTCGGAATGGGCGGTGTGTTCTGTTTGAAAAGCCCGAACTCTTCCACCCGGTAGGCCTTGATCCTCCGCTCCATATCGACGATCTCCTTTAAGTTTGCCAGAAACCAGGGGTCGATCCTGGAGAGCTGGTTTATCTCCTCCACGTCCATTCCGGCTAAGAGGGCATGACGGATATAGACAAGCCGTTCTGCGTTGGGTATGGCAAGCTTCTGGCGTATCTCTTCATGACTGGGATTGCCATCGCTGCTGTCTCCTCCCAGGCCGAACCGGCCTATTTCCAGGGACCTCAATCCTTTCTGTAGCGCTTCCTTAAAGGTCCTACCGATCGCCATGGTCTCGCCCACCGACTTCATGGAGGTGGTGAGCACAGGGTCTGCCCCCGGGAACTTCTCGAAGGTAAACCTCGGTATCTTGACCACACAGTAGTCGATTGTAGGTTCAAAGCAGGAAGGTGTCTCACGGGTTATGTCGTTGGGGATCTCATTTAGGGTGTATCCGACGGCCAGCTTTGCCGCTATCTTTGCGATGGGGAAACCCGTTGCCTTGGAGGCCAGGGCCGAACTGCGCGATACACGGGGGTTCATCTCGATTATGAACATCCTTCCGTCCTCGGGGTTGAGGGCGAACTGGATATTGGAACCACCCGTCTCAACGCCTATCTCCCTGATCACCTTGATGGCGGCATCCCGCATCATCTGATACTCCCTGTCCGTGAGCGTCTGGGCGGGTGCTACCGTGATGCTGTCTCCCGTGTGAATTCCCATAGGATCAAAGTTCTCTATGGAGCAGATGATCACCACATTGTCCTTCAGGTCCCTCATAACCTCCAGCTCATATTCTTTCCAGCCGATGACCGACTCCTCGATCAATATCTCATGGATCATGCTCCCTTCAAGTCCTCTTGAAGCGATCTCCTCGAGCTCTTCAATATTGTACGCCACTCCGCCACCGGTCCCTCCAAGGGTAAAGCTCGGTCTTATAATCAGAGGAAAGCCTATCCTCCGGGCCACCTCTGTGGCTTCACTCAAACTGTGAGCCTGGCTGCTTTCGGGCAGATCGAGTCCTATCCTCTTCATCGCCTCTTTGAACAGTTCCCTGTCCTCTGCCTTTTTGATGGCCTCCGGATTGGCACCTATCACCTCCACCCCGTACCTGTCCAGTACGCCATCCTCGGCCAGGGCTACCGCCACGTTAAGGGCCGTCTGGCCCCCGAGGGTTGGAAGCAGGGCGTCCGGTCTCTCCCGCTTTATGACCCGCTCAACCATCTCCGGCGTTATCGGCTCAACATAGGTCCTGTCTGCCAACTCAGGATCGGTCATGATAGTGGCGGGATTGGAGTTCACCAGCACTATCCTGTATCCTTCGGACTTCAGGGCCTTGCATGCCTGCGTTCCAGAGTAGTCGAATTCGCAGGCCTGGCTGATCACTATAGGGCCTGAACCGATGATCAATATCTTTTCGATGTCAGTGCGTTTTGGCATGTCTTCAGCTCACTTCTCGGAGTTAACCCTTTAGGGTTTCATCCCCAGAGCTACAGGCTCAGTGATTCATCTTACTCAGGATGAAATGCTAAAGCATAAACTCCTGCACGCCCTCGCTTCGCTCGGTCAGAGGGAGCGGAAGGGCGGCCGCTCCGTTCGCCGGACGGTTCTACGGCTCAGGCTTAAGGGCACTTCATCCTAACACTACGCGAAACGGTTAACTTGGCTCATTTATTAAGAAGTTGTCCCATGAAGACGGATAGTGCCATTCATCCCCCCTTTTTCTTGGCTATAAGGGAGACCCAGATCGATATCTCGTATAAGAGGAACAACGGTCCGGCCATAAACAGCTGTGAAAGGACATCGGGAGGTGTTAATATCGCAGCCAGGACGAATATGGCAACTATCGCATATATCCTGTTTCTTTTCAGGAATTCCGATGTCAGCAGGCCGATCCTGGTCAAGAAGTAGGAGAAGACCGGAAGCTCAAAGACGATCCCGAAGGCCAGGATGAGCCGGAGTACAAAACCGATATATTTGCCGATATCGAACTGAGGCTCAATCTGCTGTATTGTCATACCGATCAGGAACTTCAGTGCCATCGGCAGCACCACGAAGTAGGCCAGGGTGGCTCCGGTCAGAAAACAGAGGGTTGACAGACCGACGACCTCAGGCACATACCTGCGTTCGCTCTCTAAAAGCCCGGGGGAGACGAACCTCCAGACCTGGAAGAAGATCACAGGCAATCCAAGGATGATTCCTCCCACTATGGAGATGTTGAGGCGCACCAGGAACATCCCTATGGGGGAGAGGAATATGATCTTTGGAGGGGAGTTAAGACGGGTTACAGGGTGGGTCAGAACGGCTAATAGCTGGTCTGACAGAAAAAAACACGCCACGGCCCCAACCACTACAGCCGCCAGAGATTTTATGATCCTCCAGCGCAGTTCTTCCAGGTGGTTGAGGAAAGGCATCTCCTTCCTGTCGCTGGTGGCGTTATGCCCCATTCTTGCTCCCCAGAATCGTGTATTCACACTATATTCCAACCCATCACTACACAGCCTGCTGTAGATGACCATCAGGCCTCCACATATCCAAGGGCACCCATAATGAAGATTGCTTTCTTTGCACAGGTAGGAACGCAAAGCCCGCAGCCGATGCACTTCTCCAGCATTACCTTATGCCTCTCCCCGGGCTCTCCTTCGATAGCATCTGTTGGACAGACAGGCTTACAGGCTCCGCATCCGTCGCACTCGGTCCCTATGGAGACCTTTGACCTCACCTTTGCCCTGTCGACAAAGCAGTTCTGCGGACATTTATGGGCAGCGGCTACGAGGTTAGGACTCTGGTTATAATCGATAACGGGAAGAAAATCCTCCATTGAAATGCCGCCAGTAGTGGTGACCTTCACGCAGAGGCTGCAGCCCGTGCACCCCACCTCACAGATCTTCTTCACCTTTGCTCCCCTGTCGTGAGAGGAACATCCAAGGTATATCTTTTGAGCCTTGGGTATGAGTCCTATGATACGCTTGGGGCAGATATTTACGCACCTGCCGCAGCCTGTGCAGAGGACTTCATCGATCACCGGTAGACCGTTGTCTCCCATCTTTATAGCACCGAAGGGACAGGAAGTCACGCACGTGCCCAGTCCGATGCAGCCATATCGGCAAGCCTTAGGCCCTTCGGCCAGTAACGTTGCTGCCCGGCAGTCAGCTATGCCATTATAGTCATAGAGCCTCTTGCATTCTTTATCTCCGCCTTTACAGTGCAAAACAGCGATCATAGGAATCCGTTCCTCCACATCTACCCCGAGGAATTCGGAGATCCTGCTGAGGGTCTCTGCTCCTCCTACGACGCAGCTATTAACTGGAGCATCGCCGGCAACCAGTTTCTCTGCAAATCCACGGCAGCTCGGATAACCACAAGCACCGCAGTTGGCCCCAGGCAGCATCTCCAGGACCTGCTCAACCCTGGGGTCCTCCTTTACGGTGAACTTCAAGGAGGCCCAGGCCAGCACAGCTCCGAAAAGAAGGCCCAGGCCACCAAGCCATAACATAGCAGATAGAGAGATACCGCTCATATAACCCTCCTGAACGTAGAATGAAAGCTACATTGCCTCTGGCTAAGACTCAGGCCCGTTCGACGATGATCCTCTCACCTCCTCGCAGCCTGAGCAATTCAGCTGCATTCCCGCAATTAACGGATAACTCAAGGAGGCCGAGGCTCCCGAAGATCACGAGCAACTCTCCCTCTCGGACCTCAGAATAGGATCGGCATACCCTGTTGAGGGTCTTGCTTTCCACCTCTATCCTGAAGTTCCTCTCACCGACAAAGGCCTCGAAGATATCCCTTGAGAGGTTCGTTATGAGGTTTCCAAACCTGTCAATGTGTATGATCTGGCCCTCCAGCCTGTCCCCCTTGATCCGGGGTTCATCAAAGGGGATCTGGACGTAATCGGTGATCTCCTTCCCAAACCGGGAGAGTTCAACTCCCTTTGACATGTGTGCGGCAGCAGGGGCGAAGATGTCCCTGCCGTGAAAGGTATCGCTTACCTCCGGTAGCATAAGATCCGGGTTGGAGATCTCGATCACCCGGCTTCTCTTCTCTCTCCGGTAGATGAGAGAAAAGACCCCATTGTCAGGTCCGACGAACAGGTAATCCTCCGTTCGCACTATGATCGGTCTCCTCTCTCCCCCGACGCCGGGATCGACCACCACCAAATGGACGGTCTCCTCTGGAAAGTAGCGGTAAGCACCGGCAATGACAAAGGCAGCACCAGCTATGTCGTGTGGTTCTATCTCATGAGTGACATCGACCACCCAGACCTCAGGATTGATACGGAGGATAACCCCCTTCATCGCCCCCGCATAACCGTCCCTGGTGCCAAAATCCGTGGTCAACGTTATGATCCGCGACATCCGGTCCCTTTTCATCTGATCACGGCGAACTTCCCGATCACGAAGTCAGCGGGTGAGGTACCTTCTCCATCAAAGGCCGAAACCTTGTAGATGTAAAGCCCTCCTGGCACAGGTGCCCCGCCCTTGTTCCTGCAGTTCCATTCGGGCTCGTTTAACCCGTAATTTGCCCCGTAAGTGATGTCACTTTGAAACCGTAGATCCCTCAAGATCTCCCTGTCCCACACGATTTCACCGGCAAGATTGAAGACCTCAATTCGAACGGTTGCTTCCTTCGATAACTGATAGTGAAAGTAGAGCCTTTCGCCGTAGCAGGGATTCGGGTAAACATAAGCTTCAGTGATCTCCGGGCGGTCCGACCTGGGCCTGCTGAGCGTCTGGTAGACGACGTTATTGTCCTCGTCCCATTCGGCTATATCGTCTTCAGGATCGACATCTATACGAAATAGGCCGGTTACGGTCCTGTCCCAGAAACCGTTTATCACCTGGCGATATCCTCCCGGCGGCACGATTTCGGAGACGGTCTCCTCCCAGATCACGTTGTAAGCGGTGGAGTCACGGTCGCATTCACCGACCCTGACCGTAAAATTCGACTCGACGGGGGCATCCCCTAAGTTCCTTATGGTTAGCGAAAGATCTCCTGTCGGACCTAGGAATCGAACATCGCCAGGATATACAGCAAGGTCAGGCAACGCACCCACGGCGGCAGTGAAATGTGCCAGCGTGGCACAGACCAGTCTCGTTACCTCCGCAATAAGGTCGAAATTGATGTGATAATTGAGGTCCTTGCTGAAGACCACATCGCCGATGCTGTCATACTGGGGGTTTGTGTCCTCCGGAGGGTAGTGTTCGACAAACCAGACGGCATCGTAGTCCAAATCCCAGAATGACGCGTGATCTCCACGGTTTGCTACTGGATCAATTATCTTCCTCAGATCAAGTCCAATCCCATAGGTCTCGTTCATCCTCTGCATCAGATCGAGCAGCCATTGTGATCTTCGATCGCCGATGAGATCGGCTTCTCCTCCATATCCTATCATGTCAGAGTTTATCATACCAAGGATATTATCTCCCCTTTGACTGGCTTCAGATGCATAGGTCTTGCTTCCCACCATCCTGAACTCCTCACCGGAGAAGAAGATGAACTTTATGGAGAAGGGGAACCTCAATCCGGACGAGGAGAGGACCCTTGCTGCTTCAAGCACGGATACTACACCGCTTCCGTTATCATCGGCACCAGGGGCGGGATCCGTCCTCCAATCCCAATCCGGCGTATTATAGGCTGTAGCATCATAGTGAGCTGCATAGATATAATAGCCGTCTCCCTCCCCCTTCAGGGTCCCGATTATATTGTACATGGTGTCACCGGAGGTATGTATAAAAGGCTTAACCTCGACCGAAGTGCTATCTCCGAGGGCCTGGATCAACCGATCCCGGATGTAGAGACCGGCAGAGTTCCAGCATTCCTTACGTCTGGCGAATCGAGTTCTGAGGTTTTCCGGTAAATTGTCATAGGGTTTCGTTGGATCCCTGTATACCAGATGGGCCAGGTCCTGTTCCATCCGTTCACGATCTATTTTTCCCAAGAGGTCGGTGACAAAGGCCTTCCTCTGGAGTGAGGCATAAGAACGCTCACCGGAGGAGAACAGGACTATCAGGGATAACAGGACCGTTTTAATGCTTGTCTTCAATACCTCAGGGCTCAAGGGGGCCCTCCCATCGCTATTGGACTAACCTTCAGTTCACGGTAAGTTAGGCTCTCCCCCAGATGGTGTAGTGGTATGAAGAGCGCTAATAGTATACAATATTTTCTGGAGGAAAACAAGGGTAAAATCAGCCGGACCTCGGTGTCAATCTTCGCTTGACAATGCTCGGCTTCAGGTTTATCTTCTTTGTATAAAGTGGGCCGCTTTCGGCGGTGTAGGATTTTGAAGGTGGTCCGACATGGGGACGAATTCAGCAGGTGTGATTGCTGCCCAATACGGAGGGAAAGACGATGACAAGGGTCATCCTTATCCGTCACGGAGAGACCGATTGGAACAGACAGCGGATATTTCGGGGGCGTGCCGATGTGCTTCTTAGCCCGGAGGGGATAAGACAGGCAGAACTGGTCACAATAACGCTCAAAGAGATCGGCATCGATGCCATCTACTCAAGCCCTCTGAAGAGGGCACTTCAGACGGCGCAGAAGATAGCCGACTTCCATAATCTTGAGGTCGTGGTCGAGCCGGGGTTCATGGACTTTGATTATGGGGAGTGGCAGGGGCTCTCCCATCAGGAGGTGAGAAAGCGGTATCCCGAACTCTACTCACGATGGGAGAAGGAACCTCATACGGTCAGAACCCCCGGAGGCGAAAGCCTGCAGGACGTGAGAAAGAGGTCTGTCAACGCCTTAGAGAAGGTCCTCGCCGAACACCCCAGCAGAACTGTTGTGATCGTCTCCCACAGGGTTGTTAACAAGGTTCTGCTCTGCTTTGTCCTCGGACTGGATAACTCCCATTTCTGGCGCATCAGACAGGATACGTGTGCAGTAAACATCTTCGAATGGTCTGAAGATAGGGGTTATGTGCTCTATCTGCTGAATGATACATGCCACCTGTATAGACTTACAGAGAGCGGACGCAGAGTCGATTTCTGATAAGGTAGCGATCACCGTAGTAAACCGGTCCATCTTTATGCTTGACAAGAGGGCTCTTTTTATGTTATTTTGATGCAGGTTAAACTTAAATCCGCCTTCGGGAAGATATCGAGCGAACACCAAAACAGCCGGATTTAGTGCTTTTCGGTGTTTTTTCCGTGTTTGCTCTCCCGGGATATCGTTAAACTTCCATCACTGAAGGGGAGCACCATATGACCAGAGCCGAAGAGGTTGAGATAAAACGTCAAAAGGTCAGAACGTTTCTTGACCACAAGTCCATAGACGGGATGCTGCTCACCCAGCAGAGCAACTTTTCATGGTACACGGCTGGCGGTAGCAACTTCGTCGCCATCGCATCTGAGGCCGGAGCAGCCCCGATCCTCGTGACTCAACAGGGAGACTTCGTCATAGCCGATAACATCGAGGCACCCCGGATAGTTAGGGAGGAGATAGAAGACCTCGGGTTTGAGATCCGATCCTTTCCGTGGCATAGTCCAAAGGACCTTAGCAAGATCATCAAAGAACTGGCCGGAGAAAGGGTGGCAGATGATACCGGTCCATTGGCCGAAGAGTTCACCCGGTTTCGTTACACCCTCACCGAGGCCGAAATCGAAAGATATCGCTGTCTCGGCAACGATACCGCCGAATCCGTAGATGAGGTCTGCCGGGGCCTTAAGGTCGGCGATACGGAGCTTCAGATAGCGGGACGCCTGGCCGAAAGCCTCTTCCCGAAAGGAATTGTGCCGATAGTACTTCTGATAGGGGTGGACGAACGCATTGAAAGTTTCAGACACCCTCTCCCGACTCAAAAGAGGCTGAAGAGATATGCTATGGTTGTCGTCTGCGCGCGCAAATGGGGTTTGATAGTCTCCATGACACGATTGGTGCACTTCGGACCGCTTCCTGCGCTTTTGCGCCGGAAGCATCAGGCTGTGACCCTTGTAGATGCTACCTTCATCTCGAACACAAAGCCCGGGGCAAAGGTGGCACAGATCTTTCAGAGGGCCCTCGAGGCATATCAAAAGGCCGGATTCGGAGATGAATGGGGACTACATCACCAGGGTGGGGCCACGGGTTATGCCCCCAGGGAGTTCAAGGCAACCCCGGATTCAGTTGAGGTAGTACTTGAGAATCAAGCATACGCCTGGAATCCGTCTATCACCGGGACCAAGTCCGAGGATACAATTATTGCCACCAGAGAAGGGCCCCAGATCCTTACAGAGATAAAAGGCTGGCCAATGCTGAACGTTGAAGGGATCCGGCGCCCCGACATCCTCGAATTATAAAACCGCCGATTCCATAGATTGACACGGGTGGTCAAAATAGAAGTTCATACATTCTGCATTTATGAAAAGAGCACCGAAATCCGGAGGTACGGTTTCTGAGATGAGCAGATATGTCCGATTGACCTATATCCTTTTTGTTGCATTCCTGTTGCAAAGCACACCCGCCTTCTCTTCTCAAAATATTGGCATACTGCCGTTTAAAGACAAGACCGGCTATGATGGAAGTTGGGATATTGAAAAGGGCATAGCCGTCTCATTAGGGGAGGTCCTGGCCGAAAACCCGTTTTATCAGATTATTCCCACAGACAGCCTCTTGAAAGAATTGGAGTGGGGAAGATC
>DTYK01000260.1 GCA_012961925.1 Candidatus Latescibacterota bacterium | reverse complement strand
GGTCCTTTCTGTCAACTGGCACAAAAGATCCTGGTTGAGCAATATCAACAGATCAGAACTTGTTTGGGGCCAGAATTTTTCGATGAAAATCCCCTGCCGCGTTTGCGGGCCACTCGCGGTATGGCCTACTTGAAGAGCATGACGTTGTCCGAATTCTACGATCGCTCGACCGAATTGCGTAGGTTGATGGAGGCCACAGAGAAGCAGAACTGGGAGATCCTGGGCGTTGAGCATCCGAACTGAGAGCAACATGGACAGTAGCAGGGAAGGAGAAGCATATGGGAGGAACAATCTGCATATTTGAAGATGCTGGTTTTCGCAAACTGCTTCCCCTGGTCTACACCAGGCCGGTGTACGAGCTGAGGTGTGGAGTTATGACCTTACGTGAGAAGATCGTCCGGCAATACCAGGGAGCGACCCACCTCCTTCACTGTCGTGATTATCTGGTGGACGTACTCAGGCAGAGTATCCCGGAGGTTCCTGTTAACCAGCTTGTGGGTGATAAATGCCTGTTCATCAACGGAAGGGTTCTGACCGGGTCCGATTTTGGCAGAAGGATTCCGATCGAGGGGCCCGATGAGGTATATGTCATGGGAGACACCGTTGTGGCCGCCAGGCTGAGTGGTCGTTCTCTCTCTGAGCTGGATCTATCAAAACCTCTCGGCCTCGATCTCTTCTCAGGACCTCGGACCCAGATCGAGGTAGACCTTATCACCTATCCGTGGGATCTGATACATCACAATACGAAACAGATAGAGGAGGATTGCGGGGTTCTGGCAAGCCTTGGCAGGATTGAAGGTAATCTGGACAAAGGGGTTCATCTCCTGGATAGGTCGAATATCTACATCGCCGAAGGTGCCTTTGTTAAGGCTGGAGCTGTACTTGATGCTGAGGAAGGGCCCATATTCATAGATCAGGGGGCGAAGGTCCTGCCTAATGCGGTCATAGAGGGACCTGTCTATATTGGCAGGAACTCCCTGGTGAGGGTGGGGGCGAAGATCTTAGAGGGCACCTCCATCGGCCCGGTATGTAAGGTGGGTGGAGAGGTTGAGGAGTCGATAATCCACGGCTACTCCAACAAACAGCATGATGGATTCCTTGGCCATTCATATGTGGGGATGTGGGTGAACCTCGGTGCAGGCACCACCAACAGCGACCTGAAGAACAACTATGGTAACGTACGCGTCTGGGTTGATGGTGAACTGGTGGATAGCGGCTCCATGTTCGTTGGCCTTACCATGGGAGATCATTCTAAGTCAGCTATAAATACAAGCTTCAATACGGGAACAGTGGTGGGTATTGCCTGCAACATCTTTGGATCCGGTATGCCGCCGAAGTTCGTCCCTTCCTTCAGTTGGGGTGGATCTGAGGGGCTGACTACCTATGATCCCACGAAGGGGATCGAGGTGTGCAGAAAGGTGATGGCCAGAAGGAAGGTGGAGATGACCGAGGCTGATGCGGCCCTTTTCAGACTCCTTTTTGAGCTAACAGCCGGAGAAAGGGAATCAGCAGGAGTCAGATAGGTTAATCGGAATCGGTTAGGCCGGGCGCTCGGGTGGCAGGTGATGGAGAGTCAGCAGGAGCCAAATGGGTTGGCTGAAGAGTTGTGAGTCGCTGTTTTTTTCACCTGTCTTTGCCTGAACCAGGCAAGGGCGCGCCGGAGTTAATACTTTAGCATTCATCACAGCTATGACGTCCCAATAACCCAATAACCCAATAACCCAATAACCTAATTACCCAATTACCCAATTACC
>DTYK01000259.1 GCA_012961925.1 Candidatus Latescibacterota bacterium | reverse complement strand
GCTGCTGCAGGATCACCTCGGAAGTCAGCGCCGATCTTGTCGATCTCATCCATCATGAAGACAGGGTTGTTCGATTCTGCCTTCCTGATACCCTGTATTATCCTGCCGGGTAACGCTCCTACGTAAGTCCGTCTGTGGCCTCTGATCTCGGCCTCATCTCTGATGCCCCCGAGCGATATCCTTACGAACTTCCTGCCCAGGGCCTTGGCGATGGACTGGCCCAGGGAGGTCTTCCCAACCCCGGGAGGACCGACAAAACAAAGGATAGGTCCCTTCATATCCGACTTCAACTTGCGGACGGCAAGGTACTCTAAGATCCGCTCCTTTACCTTTTCCAGATTATAGTGATCCTCTTCCAGTACACGTCTTGCCTTTGCAATATCCAGGTTATCCTCGGTTGAAACCGACCAGGGCAATGTTACGAGCCAGTCAAGATAGGTCCTGGACACAGTGTACTCTGGTGCGCCGGGCATCATCCGTTCGATCCGAGAGAGTTCCTTCTCAGCCTCTTTTTTGACCTCTTCAGGCATATTAGCAGCTTCTATCTTCCCTCTAAGCTCATTTATTTCCAGAGTCCTGGGATCATCTTCCCCCAGTTCCTTCTGAATGGCTTTCAACTGTTGGCGGAGGAAGTATTCACGCTGAGTCTTTTCTAATTCACTCTTTGCCTCTGTCTGGATCTTCGATCCAAGCTCCAGCACCTCTAACTCCCTGGCGAGAAGCAGGGTTAGCCTCTGAAGTCTCTTCTTTACATTGAGCGTCTCAAGGATCTCTTCTTTTTCAGCCATAGTGAGGTTGAGATTCGAGGCAACCATATCGGCCAATCTACCCGGGTCCTCTATGTTTGTGACAACTATGCCGAGTTCATCGGGTATATGTGGTACCAACGAGATCATCTTCTGGAACTGGTTTGCTAAGTTTCGTGCAAGGGCCTCCATCTCAACGCCCTTTCCAACGATATCTTCGAGTAACTCAACTCTCGCCTTCAGATAGGGTTCCTTTCCTAAGGGTTCCTCGAGGCGGAAACGTGATAGCCCCTGGACAAGAACTCTCATGCTGCCATCGGGTAGCTTCAACATTTTGTGTACAGCTGCGGCTGTTCCATGTCTGTAAAGGTCGGAGAAACCAGGATCTTCGATCGTAGGATCTTTTTGGGCTATCAGTCCCAGTATCCGATCGCCGCTGAGCACATCATCAACCAGTCTGACCGATTTTTTCCTGGCGACCTGAAGGGGTGCTATCATATTTGGATAGATCACAGTGTCCCTTAAGGGGAGGATAGGGATCTCAGATGGAATTCGCTCAATATCTGCGTTCATTTTGGAAGGGCCTCCTATGGCTATTTCATTCCCTAACTTCGATCTCTATAGGTTTGGATTGCACAGCCTGAACCTTAGGTATGACAATTTCAAGGAAACCGTCTTTATAAGAGGCCTTTATTCGGTTCCTATCGACGACCTCGGTGATCAGAATCACCCTTTCGAAGGCTCCGTTATTTATCTCCATCTGTCTGAAGGTTCTCCTGCCCCCAGGAGAGACTCCCTCTCTGCGACCTCTGACGGTTAGTACATCGCCGGTAAGCCTTATGCTGATGTCCTCCTGTTTCACGCCAGCTATCTCCATCTTCACAACGATGTCTGTGTCAGTCTCATATACATCGGTAGGCGGTCTCCACAAACTCTCCGTTGTCATGAGTAACGGATTCTTCGATGTGAAGAAGTCCCTTACCAGTCTTTCCATTTCACTCTGTATCTTCCAGATGTGACGAAAAAGCTCATTGTCAGCTGTACCCATACGCTGACCTCCTGGTTATATATGCATCAATTGGATATTCCACGCCAAAAGCAACTTTTGTATAATATATAAAAAAGCTTCGTCCATTTCAAGGGAGCTGATAAATTGTTTTGCAATTTGCAGCTAAATTATCGTCGATAGATACGTCCCCTGATAGAATATGGAATCTGGGATGGCCCCGTATCTTAATCGTTTTCCAATTGGGTATATAGTCTCTCGACCTTCGTTACCCCCCTGACTGCCTCAAGGTTCTTTATCAGGGTTTTCAACTGTTGGACATTTTTCACCTGTAGCACGAATCTGTCTGTTACGGTGCCTTCCTCTGTCCTTATGTCTGCGCTTGTTATGTTGGCCTCGGCAGCCGATATGGCTCCGATGAGGTCATTGAGAAGGTTCTTACGGTCTTGGGCCAATACGAGGATCTGCGTGGTGAAGGTCTGTTCTCTGTCAGAATCCCATTGTACGTCAAGAGTCCGCTCCCTGTCGTTCATAAGCGAGGCTATATTCGGGCAGTCTATACGATGTATGGAGACGCCCCTTCCCCGTGTGATGAATCCGATAATATTGTCGCCCGGGATTGGGTAACAGCATTTGGCAAGCTGAATCATCAAATTTTTAACACTCTGAATCCTTATCCCTGCGAGGGGTTCTCTTTCTTTTCTGAGGTGGGTTGGTACCAAGAGCTCCTTTTTCTGCTTCTCCTGAACGAGCTTGCTCACAACCCGAATAGGTGATAGTTCCCCGCTTCCAATCGCAGCAAAGAAGTGTTCCAGATCGGCTATGCCAAAAGCGAGGGCAAGTTCCAGAAGCTCATCCTCTTTAAGCTTCAACTTCTTACGTCTGAATTCCCGCTCGAGCATTTCCTGACCCAACTGCTGGGAGTGAAGGTACTCTTCCGTTTTCAGCCATCTCTTGATGCGACTTCTTGCCTTTGAGGTCTTAACTATGTTCAGCCAGTCCCTGCTTGGCTTCTGTGCGGGTGAGGTGATAATCTCCACCGTATCCCCGCTTTTTAGAGGTGAGCCCAGGGATACCATTCGTCCGTTTACCTTTGCGCCGAAACAATGAAACCCTATGTCTGTATGCACGGCAAAGGCAAAGTCGAGCGGCGTGGCCCCCGCGGGTAACTGCTTCAGATCGCCTTTTGGAGTGAAGACAAAGATCTCATCTTCAAAGAGGTTGATTTTTAACTCTTCCATGAACTCCGTGGGATCGACAGTATCATGCTGCCAATCAAGCAGATGCCTGAACCAGACCAGTTTTTTGTCCAGCTTATCCTCACGGTCTTTTCCTTCTTTATAACGCCAATGGGCTGCAATACCTTCCTCGGCGATCTGATGCATCTCCTTCGTTCTGATCTGTATCTCGACCATTTCCCCACGGGGACCTATTACAGTGGTATGGAGGGACTGATACATATTCGACTTAGGGGTGGCAATGAAATCCTTGAACCTCTCGGTCACCGGTGTATACATTGCATGAACAAGGCCGAGGGCATGATAACAGTCCTTCACCGAGTCAACGATGATCCTGATGGCGAAGAGGTCATATATCTCTTCAAAGGGTTTGTTCCTTCGGACCATCTTGCCGTAGAGGCTGTGGAAATTCTTTGGCCGCCCGGTTATTTCAGCCTCAATCCCGGCGTTCTTTAATTCCCTGTACAGGGGTACCTTTATCTCCTCTATATAGTTCTCTCTCTCCCCCCTTGTCAGGTTGATCTTTTCTTCGAGACCCTTGTAAACTTCTGGTTCAAGATACTTCAAGCTCAGATCCTCAAGTTCCCATTTGATCTTTGCAATTCCAAGCCTGTGGGCAAGCGGCGCATAGATATCCCTTGTCTCGATGGAGATCTGCCTTTGCTTTTCCGGACTCAGCGCCCAGAGGGTGCGCATGTTATGTAGGCGATCGGCGAATTTAATCAGGATAACCCGGACATCCCTTGCCATCGACACGAACATCTTGCGAAAGTTCTCCACCTGTTCTGCCTGTTTACTCTTGAAATGTAACCCGCTGACCTTTGTGACCCCATCCACCATTTTCGCTATCTCCTCACCGAACCGGGTAGATAGCTGGCTGTAGGTCACATCTGTATCCTCCAAGACATCGTGAAGGAAGCCAGCAGCGACCGTTAATGGGTCAAGGTGAAGATCCGCCAGGATCTTTGCCACCTCTGTACAGTGGACGATTGAGGGTTCTCCTGACTTCCGTTTCTGCGCCCGATGTACCTCTTCGGCAAAAGTATAGGCCCTGAGCACTATTTCGCCATCCGGGCTTAGAGAACGAACATCAACCTCCCCACCGGCGGCGATAGTATGCACCAGATTTTTCAACTCTTTGTTCTCCATAGTAAATAGCGAAGTCTTCGACTTCAGATCGACGAGGCCTCGTCTTCAAAACAATTCTTATCTTTTTTCCTCGGCTAAAAGACCCTTCTCGGAGCTCTCTTAGAAAGCCCTTGACATAAGAACGAAAATATCTTAACTTTTTAGCTGCAGTTATGCGGAGACCTTTGAAAATTCTTCACTGAGGACCGAAACGATGAAGATCAGTGGTTTTACATTCGTACGAAATGCCATTAAGCTTTACTATCCTATTGTGGAATCGATAACTTCAATACTTCCAATCTGTGACGAGTTTATCGTCGCAGCCGGAGATTCTGACGACGAGACTACTGAAATCATAAGGTCGATTGGATCTCCCAAGATTAAAATTATAGAGACCGTATGGGATCCGAAGTACTTTGTTGGCGGAGCAATCAACGCACAGCAGACCAACCTTGCTCTGGATCATTGTAGCGGCGACTGGGCCTTCTACCTTCAGGCAGATGAGGTGGTACATGAGAGATATCTGCCGGTTATAAAAAGCAAACTTGAACACTATTTAGACGTTCCAGAAGTAGAGGGGTTCCTGTTCGCATATAAACATTTTTTTGGAGATTATGAACATTACCAGACGGCTCATGGCTGGTACAAATATGAGGTAAGAATTATCAGAAATGGCCTCGGCATCAGATCTTACAGAAGTGCCAAGGGGTTTAGAAAAGCAGACGGAAGCAAATTGAGGGTGGTTCCGGTAGGAGCCGAGATTTACCATTATGGCTGGGTCCGACCACCAACAAAGATGAAACAGAAACAGATAGCGCTTGATTCTCTCCATCATTCTCCTGAATGGGTGAGGCGGCGCCACCCTGACCCGACTGCTGAGTTCGATTACGGATCGCTTGAACGTCTTGCTAAGTTTATGGATACTCATCCGAAGGTTATGCAGGACAGGATAGCCCGGATGGACTGGAAAGTTTCTGTTGAAAGGTCCCCCGGAGTATCTAACCAGAGATCGCGGACGAAGAGCAGACATCGGCATAACCGGATCAGAGTCCGATTGCTTTCTTCCCTTGAAAAGGTGCTCAGAACGCCACTGTTTGAACGCAGAAATTACATCCTTCTTAAAAAGTTCAGTTGTCGGAGTTAATGCTTTGGTATTTCACCCCGGGGACTTTGAGGCACAGACGACGGGGATGAAACCCTAAGGAGTAAATTCCTGTAAACTGAGAAAGCATTCATAGCAGTGCCTTACCGGACGCTTTGTAGTATCGAGCGGTAGATCGTTTCGGTATCTTCAACCATCTTATCTGCCGAGAAGTTGAGAGCAAAGTCCTTCCCCGCACGGCCCAGTCTCATCGCAAGGCTTGGGTTGTTGAGTATCCTCAATATCCCCTCTGCCAGCGCCTTTGGATTTTGGGGAGGTACGAGGATACCGTTATCGCCATCCTTCACCAGTTCCGGTACTCCGCCTGTTGAGGTGGCTACCACAGGCAAACCAGCAGCCATTGCCTCCAAGATAGAGGTGCAAAGCCCTTCAAGATAAGAGGAGAGGACGAAGACGTCCAGTGTCGAAAGTACCTTCGGGATGTCATTCCTAAATCCTGTAAAGATCACATAGCCCTCCAAGTCCAGTTTTTTCACCAATCCCTTGAGCCCTTCTTTCCCTTCCCCCTCTCCGACGATAAGGAACCTTGTGTCTGGCCTCACCCCGGCAACGATCTGGCTTGCATTAAGAAAGTTGACATGGTCTTTGTGGGGGGCGAGGGCGGCGACTATGCCGACAAGTTTTTCTCGTCCGGAGAGCCCCAAATCGCGGTAGAGGCTTCGCGAATTATCCAAATTGCCGAATCTTTTCAGGTCTATACCACTGTGCACTACGACGATCCTTTCTGGAGGTACACCGTCCTGGATAAGGACCTTTCTGACGCCTTCTGAGATGGCGATGATCCGGTCAACCCGTGAATTGTACTTAAGTCGGCTTGCTGGGTTACCTCCTATATGGAAATCAACCCTTCTTGAAACGACCAGGGCTGGTATCCTCACCAGCTTTGATGCGATCAGGCCAAGGGAATGCGCGTGAGCAGTATGAAGATGGAGGACCTCAAAGCCTCCTTTTTTGATCATTCTGGCCAGTCGAACACAGGCCATCAGATCGAGTTCTCCCCGCATTGGGAGTCTCTTGGTGTCGATCCCCGCATCAGCTGCCCTGCGGGCCAGAACACTGCCCGGTGGACATGCGATCGAAACCTTGTGTCCTCTCTCCTGGAGACCTGATGAGAGCAGAAGAACCTGATTTTCTCCGCCTCTCCAGGTTCTGGCCGAATCGACATGGAGTATTCTCATGTGCCGTACTTTAAGGCTTCCTCACTTCGTTCTACTGGTTTTCACAATTGTGTTCCAGCAAATTGGGGGTTCTTATGTTATTTTTCTATCCTTACTGATTTGCTCTAACAGGGCGGCCACTTCACGTCCGGCAGCCTCCCATGTGAACTGTTCCCTCACCCGCCGCATACCGCTCTCTCCGAATCGCCTCATCCTTTCGGGGTCTGATAGAAGGCCGATTATCCTCACCGCTATGCTTTCTACGTCCAGAGGATCGACAACGAGGCCGGTCTCACCATGAATGACGGCTTCGCTCACACCGCCCGACCTGCCCGCCACACATGGTTTGCAGCAGGCGGCTGCCTCCAGATATACCGTGCCAAACCCCTCCACGTCCATACCATTCCGCTCCTCTCGAGGGATCATCACGAACAGATCGCATAGGTTATACAACCCTATCAGATCAGCCAGGTCAACATACCCTGTAAACCGCAAGTTCTCCTCTACCCCGTTCTGAGCCGCTAACTTTTTTAAATAGGTCTGGTCTCCCTGGCCAACCGCTACATAGAGCAATTCAGGAAACAGTTGCTTGATCCTTGACAGGGCCTCGATGACCTTATCAATTCCCTTTCGTCTGGTCAGTCTGCCTACTGAAAGCAGAATGGGCTTGCCATTGAGGTGGAATCTCTTGTGTAACTCCCGATATCTGTTAGGCCAATCTTGAGCAAGTTCGGCCTGTGGACGAAAGACCTCCGTATCAACCCCAGGGTGAACAACGGTGATCTTCTTCGGAGAAACGCCCAGCCGGCGCTGGATCAATGTTTTGGTGTAATGACTGTTAGCGATAAACCCGTCTGCCCTTCTTATGATGGATTGAAAAACCCTCTCTTTGACTTTGTCCCGCGAGCCCTTGTAAACCATCCTCATCAGATCCATCCCATGAAAATAGATGAGGTAAGGCCTTCTCAGCACCACTGCGAGGGCATAGGAGACATATCCTGCCATCGGCATGTTGCCGCACTGGACAACTTTCACCCTTTCCTTCGGGACAATCACTATTGAGTAGAGAAACCAGAGCAGAACCCTGAAGATGCCGCCTACCCGTTTCGCCCGGAAATGGGTCCGGTAGACCCTAAAGGCCAGATTCCGGTCGAATTCCGCCCATCCCTGTCGTCTAAGGGTAAGCACTACTACCTGCTCTGGAGGTAGTTTGCTAACAATCCCGAAGTAATAGTTAGCCATCCCTCCGGACCTCGGAGGGAAATCACCCGTAATGAGAAGCGACTTCATCACCTATAATCTTCAGCAATTCCTCGACCCTATGATCATATGTATGATATTGATGGACGAACTTGTAACCCTCAGCGGCTATCCTCTGCCTGTCCAGGTCATGATTTAAATAGTAACGTATCAGGTCAAGGCATTCGCCCACCTCTTTGAACCAGACAAGATGTTTATGGTTTTCGAAGATCTCCTCGAGACCTGGGACGTAATGGGTGAGCATAAATCCACCGCAACCAAGGGTAAGCCATACCCTGTTCGAAAAACAAAGGTCAATCGAATTGTAACGGTTCACGCCAATGATGATCTTTGCCGCAGAACAGACCCTCGCGTAATTCCTGCCAAGCACCCTTTTACCCTGAACAGGTAATTCATCTTTCCATTTCTCCCACCTGCTTCCCCAGATCTTAAGATCAAACCGCCGTGATATTTCTTTCATTAGAACCAGCCGTTCGTCCTCCCCGTAAGCTGTACCGATAAAAGCAACGTCACTTGCCCATCTCCTGCGGTGACTCTTTACCGGGCGGTGTAAATCGCGGTCACATGCCTGAGGAAGAAAATAGACCCTGCGAACCCCGAGGGACCTGTATGTCTTGAGCTGACCGCAGTTGGTAACAAAGAAATAGTCCACAAGCCTGGCCCGGTCAACGGTCTCCTTATGAGGAGGTACCCGTATGTCAAAATACCACATGAGGGCCCTTCTACCGTGGGTAAGTTCCTCCAGCGTCTGAAGCTCTACCCTCGAGGACTTTCCCAAGAAGACCAGGTCGGGTAGCAGGCGTTCGGCAACCCTCAATAATCTGTCTTGGGCCTTACGCCAATGTAACCTCCTTACTTTCCTATCGTTAAAACAATGAACTTCATGACCCTGCCGTTCCAGTGCCTTTTTTATAGAATACTCTGTCTTGTAACGCTGGTCACAGGGACCTATGTAAAGGACTTTCACCAGCTAACCCCCATTACAAATGGCCCGTCCGGATAACCCGCTCGTAATATTTAAGGCAGTTCTTCGCCATAATCTCGGCAGTGAAGTTCTCAGTTACCCGCTGCCGACACCTTTTCGGATCGATGGAATCGACGTGGGCCACTGCCGACTTCAAGTCTTCGTAATTCCGACAGAGGAATCCTACGTCAGGCGTGATGATCTCGGGCATCGACCCGTGCGGGGTGGTGATAACCGGCGTGCCGGATACCAAGGCTTCGATTACCACGTTCCCAAAGGGTTCCTCCCACCGGATGGGAAAGATCAGGGCCTTCGCTCCAGCCAGAAGCTGGGCCTTTTTAATGCCTCCGACCCTGCCAACACACCTGATTTTTCTGGAGAGATCGAACCAGAAACCTCCGGCGATCACCAGTTTAAATCCCATCTCCTTCGCCAGCTTGACAGCTATATCCACTCCCTTCTTCCTGCTGATCCTGGACAGATAGAGAAAATAGTCGTCCTTCTTCTCCCTATATATGTATTTCTTAGGATCAAGCCCATTATAAACGAAGTGTGTTGATCCATGACGGATGGCATGGTTCCTGCTGAGGTACAGCGTGTTAGGATGGAGCTCTCTTCCTGAAGAGTTGTTCCCTGCCAGAGTGTATATCGAAGGTTTGCTAACCTTACGGTTTGGCACCTGCATAAGGTGAACGATCTGGGCCGACTCCGGTACAATACCGTCCAGATTCAGGTCTTCCTTTTTGACCTCGATCACCTCGGCCTTTTCACATCTCGTCCCTTTTTGGGCAAGAAGGTAAACCTTATGTCCAAGGTCAACCAGGGCTGAGGCGAGCCACATTATGCGCCTCTGAGTGCCACCGTATTTCCTTACAGGTAACTTGTAATTACAATGCAGTGCTATGTGCATGGGTTCTTGGTAGAACTGCAATTATCTTTTAGCATCCTTGAAGATTTTGGTTGCAATCCAATGCAGGTAATTGTATCTTAAGGGCTATGACGGATAAAAAGGATGTCCTCCGATACGAGAAGAGCCGTTATTCAAAACCGGACCAGAGGCTCGTTAACATCAGGGAGAGACGGATAATCCGCAGAATACTCCAGAGTCTGGGGCCCAACCCGATAAACGTCCTTGATGTTCCCTGTGGCTACGGGAGATTTACATCAATCCTCTCAGAGAAGGCATCCTGGGTGATCTGTTCGGACCTTTCCCGGGCAATGGTGGAGAGATGCAGGGAAAATGCTCCCGAAGATCGATGTGGGTTCATCGTTGCCGATGTCCACAGGTTGCCCTTCAGAGACAGTTCCTTCGACCTCGTCTTCACTCTACGCCTGTTACAACACTTCTCATCTCCAAAGGACCGGGCTGAAGCCCTTTCAGAGCTCTCAAGGGTGACCAGACGATGGGCTATTGTCTCTTTCTACCGCCGAAATCTGTTTCACAGTCTGACAAGGGGACTTATGGGCTTAAAAGGCCATATCACCATGTATCCGGACCTTAAGGCCTTTGTTCTCGAAGCAGAACACTCAGGTTTAAATGTGTCTGAGACCTATCCCATTCTATCTTTCCTCCACGCCCAGACGATAGCATTGCTCAAGGTGCCCTGATCCGGAAGAGAAAGGTGATCGTCTCCAGGAATTTACCCTTCAGGGTTTCATCCCCCGGACGGTTCCCTGGGGTCCTCAACGACCGGGGTGAAAGGGCAGCTTGGAGGCTATCTTCCTTTTTCGGGGCTCGATGTCCAAAGACCCTTCTCCTCCATTTTCTGAACTTTCTGCCAGCTCTGACAAGGTGGGTGCGGAGGTTCAGTGCCTGCGACCACAGTTCCAATCTCTCGCCGTCACCAAGGTAGTATCTCAGGAAGAGGTTCCTGTCCGATTCCTCCAGTTCTGGGGTTGCTAAATCACGCAGACGCTGGGCAAATGACATTCTCTTTTTCAACCTGGAACGATTTAAGTCTATCAGGTAAAGCTCTCCGTCCTTTAGAAGAAAGTTGGCCAGCGTGAGATCCCGGTGAAAAAGTCCTGAGTCATGCATCCTTCTGATATAGCTACCTAACAGTGCAAGCACCTCACGTGCCCCCGCCTCTCCGTCAGGTCTCAGCTTCAGGTAATCCCTCACATGAGGCAGAGGCCCAAGAGATTCAGTGACGTAACAGTTCCTTTTCACAAGTCGCCATCGCCTCTGCTCAAAGGCTGCCAAGGGTTTCGGTGTTGGAAGACCGTTATTCAAAAGGTGGAGAGCAGCCTTGAAGGAATTGATGGCCTTTGACGCCATGAATGGACTCGCAAGAAAGTGAAGGAAACTACGCCAGCCGAAGTTTTTCAATACGACCCTGATTTGACCCAAAGGTATCTCCGCCACAAGATTTGGTTGGAGATTAAAGGTCCTTGTAGCCTTTATCTCGATCGGATCGTGCTCCATCAAGAGATCTAATACTTCCGAATGTGCGGGATCATAGAACCCTCTCCAGTCGTCGCGTCTCAGGAAAACATAAGCATTACCGGCCATTTTCTGGATCAGCCTCATCTCTTTTCCTTATTGAAGAATTCACCTCTTATATTTCTTTATCCCTTCCTCGTACAGGTCATTCCCGTAGAGGTCATTAACCACGATGGCGGGGAAGTTCCTGACTTCGATCTTCCTTATCGCCTCTGGACCAAGATCCTCAAATGCTATTATCTCAGATTTTGTTATATGTTTCGCCAGCAAAGCTCCGGCACCGCCCACCGCCGCGAAGTAGACGGCTTTATACTTCTCCATAGCCTTTTTCACCTCAGGCGAGCGGTGACCCTTGCCTATCATGCCCTTAAGCCCTCCGGCAAGCAGTGGTATTGTATAGGGATCCATCCTATAACTGGTTGTGGGACCGGCCGCACCGATGACAATTCCGGGTTTGGCTGGCGTAGGGCCCACATAGTAGATGATCTGCCCTTTAAGATCGAAGGGCAACTTTTCCCCCTTAGAGAGTAGTTCAACCAGCCTCTTGTGGGCAGCATCTCTCGCCGTGTAGAGAACCCCACTTATGGTGATTCTATCCCCGCTCCTGAGATCGGAGATATCTTTATCAGACAACGGTGGGGTTAGCTTTATTGATGTCGTCATCCGTTCCTTCCTTGATACGCCACTGAGGAACTCTCCCAATCCCGCTAAAGGGACATACCTTATGGCGGCCCTCTACAGGGTGACCTCCTTATGTCTTGCCGCATGGCAGTTCAGGTTGACTGCCACGGGCAGACCTGTAATATGGCATGGATAACTCTCTATATGCACCGCCAGGGCTGTTACTCTGCCTCCAAAGCCTAACGGGCCTATACCAAGGTTGTTTATCTCTTCAAGGAGTTCCTCTTCGAGGTGGTGGAGCTCTGGATCTGTATTACCTTCACCAAGTCTGCGGATCAGTGCCTTTTTGGACAGATACGCTGCCTTCTCAAACGTCCCTCCCAGTCCAACCCCAACGACCAGTGGTGGACAGGCATTGGCGCCAGCTTCCTGGACCGACCGGACAACAAATCTCTTCACACCTTCCTTTCCATCGGCAGGCCTGAGCATCGCCAGCGTGCTCATGTTCTCACTCCCTCCGCCTTTTGGGGCCACAGTTATCTTCAACCTGTCACCGGGGACTATCTCCGTGTGTATGACCGCAGGAGTGTTATCCCTGGTGTTGACCCTGGCGAAGGGATGGCCGACAATGGACTTTCGTAAATAGCCCTCCCTATACCCTTGTCTTATGCCTTCATTTATCGCCTCAGTGAGGTCGCCGCCGACTATACTCAAATCCTGGCCGAGCTCCAGGAAGACGACTGCGAATCCGGTGTCCTGGCACATGGGCACTCGCTGAGTCCGGGCGATTTCGGCATTTTCCATCAGTAGGCCCAGGATTTCTTTGCCGATAGAGGACTCTTCCTTCTCTAAGGCTTCACGCAGGGCCCTCAGGACATCTTCTCCCAGGTCAAAGTTGGCCTCCATACAGAGCCTGGCCACCTCATCGGTTATAACATCTGCGTGGAGTTTTCTCGTCATTACAATTGGGGACGGGTTCATATTTTTAACAGGTCAATCTGTTCTCTGCATATCCTTGCCGAATCCTGGAACGCCTCCAGTTCTTCCCCGGTCAATTCAAGTTCAATTACCTCCTCCACCCCTGTGGCTCCAAGCTTTACGGGTACACCCATACAGACACCCTCTACCCCATATTGGCCGTGAAGGCAGACGGAGCAGGGTAATATTCGTTTCTTGTCCCTGGCGATCGCCTCCACCATCAGAGCCACCGATGCCCCTGGCGCATAAAGGGCACTTGTGCCAAGTAAATTCACCATCTCCCCGCCTCCCCTTCGGGTACGTTCCACCAGCCTATTTATAGTATCTGATGGAAGCAATTCTGGGATGGGTATGCCTGAGACCGTGGTATAGCGGGGAAGAGGAACCATCGAGTCGCCATGGCCTCCAAGCACCATGGCCGACACATCCTCCACGGAGACCCCAAGCTCCGCTGCTACGAAGCATCTGAACCTGGCAGCATCCAACACCCCTGCCTGACCAACAACTCGATGCCATGGGAAACCCGATACCTTCAGTGCCAGGTAGGTCATCAAATCAAGTGGATTCGTCACCATCACTATAATGGATAGAGGGGCATATCTTGCGATATCCTTTATAATGCCTTCGACAATGGTGGCGTTCTTTTCAAGGAGATCCTGCCTTGACATTCCCGGACTTCGGGTTAAGCCTGCGGTTACCACGACTACTTTCGACCCCTCTATCTCTGAAATTTCCTCAGTGCCGAATACCCTGGAGTCATATCCACCAATGGGGGCGGCTTCGGCTATATCGAGGGCCTTCCCCTTGGCCAGACCCTGTACTATATCTATAAGGGTTACGTCGGCAAATTCCTTCTGTGCGATCATCAAGGCCGTTGTCGATCCGACCTGCCCTGCGCCGATAACGCTTACCTTATCCATATCTACCCCATGTTTTCAATTACTGCTGTTGCAAACTCAGAGGTTTTCAGTCTGTTTGCCCCTTCCATCTGTCGGGCCAGGTCATAAGTGACCTTTTTCTGGCTAATCGTCTTGGAGAGTGCATCAATGATGATATAGGAAGCCTGCTGCCAGCCGATATATTCGAACATCATTGCCCCTGAGAGGATGAGAGAGCTGGGGTTTGCCATATCCAGCCCGGCATATTTTGGAGCGGTTCCATGGGTGGCTTCAAACAGGGCGGTGGGGTCACCGATATTTGCACCAGGGGCCATACCCAATCCTCCTATCTGGGCCGCACAGGCGTCTGAAAGATAATCGCCGTTGAGGTTTGGTGTTACCACTATATCGTACTCTTCTGTCCTGGTGAGGATTTGCTGGAACATAGAGTCCGCAATCCTGTCCTTTATAAGGATCTTGCCCGCTGGCACCTCTCCGCCATATTGGTCCTCAACCACCCGTTCCGTTATCGTCTCCCGTGGGAACTCCTCCTGTGCCACCTGGTAGCACCAATCCCTGAAGGCACCTTCTGTGAACTTCATAATATTGCCTTTATGTACCAGAGTGATGTTCCTCCTGTTGTGGTCGATGGCATACCTGATAGCCTTCCTCATCAGCCGTTTCGTCGCAGCTTCGCTGATGGGTTTCACTCCTATCCCTGAATCCTCGGTGATTTCTATACCGAACTCGCGTTTAAGGTAGGAAATGAATCTTTTGGCCTCATCCGTACCTCTCTGCCATTCTATGCCGGCATAGACGTCTTCGGTATTCTCTCTAAATATAACCATATCCATCCTTTCGGGATGGGAAACAGGGCTTGGTACCCCTGGTAGATAGCGTACGGGCCTCACACAGGCGTAAAGGTCAAGTTTCTGCCTCAGGGCGACATTCAGACTCCTGGTCCCCCCCCCAACGGGTGTGGTGAGCGGACCTTTGATTGCAACGACATATTGTCGGATCGCCCTCACAGTATCCTCAGGAAGAGGTTGTCCATAGATCCCAACAGCCTTCTCACCAGCGTAAATCTCCAGCCAGACCACCTTTCTGGTCTTTCCGTAAGCCTTCTCTACAGCTCCGTTCCAAACCCTGAGGGAGGCCTTCATGATATCCGACCCGATTCCATCACCTTCTATGAAAGGGATGATCGGATCATCTGGGGAGTGAAGTTTGCCCTGGGCTATTTCAATCCTGTGTCCCTCTCCCGGAAGCGTAAGTTTATCGAACCTCGTCATGTCGTTTTTGAGTCAATCCAATATGAGATCGCCGTGTTTCCGGATGTGTGCTATTAAGCCGCCGTCTGAGAGGATTTTCAGCATAACAGAGGGTAAAGGGTGGAACTTAAGTTCGATCCCCTTCGTTTCGTTCACTATCACCCCTTTGGCGATGTCCACCTCAAGCCTGTCTCCCTGGTCTATTCTTTCGGTGGCACATTCAAGGACCGGCAGTCCGATGTTTATGGCATTTCTGTAGAAGATCCTGGCAAAGGATCTCGCCAGGACTGCTCCGATGCCGGCCAGCTTTATTATCCTGGGGGCGTGTTCTCTGCTTGAGCCCTGGCCGAAGTTTTTCCCGGCTATGATAAAGTCCCCTTTGCTGATCCTGTTCACGAAATCAGGATCCGCATCTTCCAGCAGATGCCGGGCCAACCCAGGAAGATCGGATCTGAGGTGAAAATACCGCCCGGGACAGATCAAATCGGTGCTCACATCATCGCCAAACTTCCAGGCTCTTCCTCTGAGGATCATTCCACGGCCTCTTTCGTTTGATAGCCAGATTCATCCCTTAATGCATCCTATGGGTCTCAGCCGCACCACTTTGTTGGCCAGGCCGGCGTCATGAATCGATTCGATGACCGTTGACACATCCTTATAGGCCATGGGGGCTTCCTCAGCCAATCCTGGCAGTGAGTGGGCTCTTATGTAGATCCCCTTCTCCCCAAGCTCTTTGATGAGCCTATCTCCCCTCCATTTCCTCTTGGCTTGGTTTCTGCTCATCCTGCGCCCTGCCCCATGACACACCGAGGCAAAGGCCTTCTCCTCGCCGTATTGGGTTCCTACCAGTATATGGGAGGTTGTCCCCATTGTGCCGCCCACGATCACCGGCTGGCCAACGCCTTGATATGGCTTCGGAAGTTCTGTCCTGTCCGGGCCAAAGGCTCTTGTCGCCCCCTTTCTATGGACATATACCTCTTTTAATTCGCCGTTGATGCGGTGGGTTTCCAGTTTACAGGTGTTGTGCCCTATGTCATAAAGCATTACCAGGTCCGCTTCAGGCAACACTCTACTGAACCCCTCCCTCACAAGGTGCGCTATCACCTGTCTATTGGCAAAGGCATAGTTTATGGCGCAGTTTACTGCAGAGAAATACCTCCTTCCCTCTTTAGAGTCTATAGGGGCACAGACCAGTTCCCGTTCTCTGATAGGTATCCCGTACTTCCTGGATGCATCGGCAAGGGTCTTCAGGTAGTCAGTACCAACCTGATGTCCAAGGGCCCTGGATCCACAATGGATGGTGACAACCACCTCCTGTTCCTCCAGACCGAACTGTTGGGCCACAGATCGGTCGTAGACCTCATCTACATACTGGATCTCCAGGTAATGGTTGCCCGAACCCAGAGTCCCCACCTGACGTCTCTCCCGTTTCAACGCCACCTCGCTCACGGCAGATGGATCTGCACCGTCAACCCTCCCGTTATCCTCAGTGAATTCCAGGTCCTCTTTGAACCCATAGCCCTTTTCAACGACCCACTGAGCACCTCCGGTGAGGACGCCCTCTATCTGACCGCCTGAGAGCGAGATCTCTCCTCTTGAACCCACGCCGGCAGGGATTGTGCTGAAGAGAGTGTCCACCAGCTCCTTCAGCTTGGGTTTCACTTGGTCAAGGGTCAACCCTGTCTTCAAAGTTCTCACTCCACAGTTCACATCAAACCCCACACCCCCTACTGAGATGACACCTCCCTGTTCAGGGTCAAAGGCGGCTACTCCACCTATTGGGAAACCATATCCCCAGTGTGCATCAGGCATTGCGATCGAAAATTTCTGGATCCCCGGCAGACAGGCCACATTTGTGACCTGCTCATAGACCTTCTCATCCATCTCCTCCACCAGTTCCCTGCTGGCAAAGATCTGGCCCGGAACTCGCATATCGCCGGATTCGGGGATCATCCACTCATAGTCCTTCACCTTTTTGAGTTTGTTCAGTTCCACGGCACACCTCCGGTAATCAGACGTCAACAACGCATCTAGCGAAATATCCGCCTTGCCCCCTCCCAACTTCCAACATACAGTAAGTGGCAGCCTTAACCTCCAACTTGATCTTGTGTTTTTCTTGATTTAACTCCTCTCCTTCAGCGTATCCTGTCAGATACGAACCCTGCAGGCGATCTATCTTGAAGCGGCAGAAAACCATACTGTGGATATCAGCCTGTGCCAGGAGGGTATTAAGCCAGTCTATGAACAGCTCCTCGACATCTTCCCCCTGGCAGTGAATCTGGACCTTGCTTTGGGGTTTTACCTTCTCTATGTCCACGATCAGATTGAACATGGCGCTTGCTGCCTGTTCAAAGGCCTCCTCGATCGTCGCCCCAATCCCTTCAATACCCACATCTGCCGGATGTTCGAAGTAAGTATAATAGTTCATTGTACTTTCCTGACTAATTAACGAAGTCTTCGGCCTCGAACCGAAAGGAAACGAAAAGAAAGGGTAGCCCGAAGCCTTTGCCGAAGGTGGTCTTAACGGCTCAGGTTTAAGGGCGCTTCATGAAACCGGAAAGAGCATGTTTTCAGCAAAATTCTCCATAAAGTCCTTACGGCCAGAGAGTTCGATATATTGGACCCTTTTTGCGATCTCTTCCGCCTTTTTTCTCTCCTCGGTTGAAATGAGGGCCATCCTTGCCCCTTCCCCTGCTGCATTTCCCACTGATCTGACCCTGTCTGCACCGACCGGAGGGAGTAGGCCAACTTTAAGGGCGCTGTGTTTGTTCAGATAGTTCCCAAAGGCGCCAGCAAGCAGGACCTCAGACAGGTCATCGTCATCGAGGGCCAACTCCTTTTTCAGCAGTTGGATGCCGGTGAAAATGGCCCCTTTTGCTAATTGAAGTTCCCTGATATCCTTCTGTGTGATGTAGACCGGGTGGCCCTGCTCTGTCTCTTCCCCTTTCACTAAGAGGAAACGGAGCCCATCTTCAGAGCGATCTATCCTCTCCCTTATCGGACCACTCAGGTCCTTGAGGCTCGTTTCATCCATCATCCTTCCCGTGGGATCGAGTACACCTGTCCGCAGCATCTCGGCCGCAATATCGAGTAGGCCGGAGCCGCATATCCCTCTTGGTTTGATATCGCCAACCGTTGTGTAGACCACATCCCCGTCCAGAGCAACTCTGTCGATCGCCCCCGGTGCTGCCCTCATCCCACATGAGATACGGGCACCTTCAAAGGCTGGCCCAGCGGCAGTAGAACACGCTATGAGCCCGTCACGGGAGCCTAATACGAGCTCTCCATTTGTTCCGATATCTATCAATAACTTAATCCTATTGCTTTCCCATAGACGTGTTGCGAGGATCCCACCCACGATATCAGCGCCCACATAACCGGCCACATTCGGCAACGTATAGACCCTGCCCCTTGGATTGATTTGAAGCCCGAGCTCTTTTGCTTGCACACACATGGGTTCTGAGACAACCGGGACAAAGGGCGATGGCCCTATGTTCCGCGGGTCAATCCCCAGGAATAGGTGGTGCATGCAAGTATTGCCTGCCACCGTCACTTCATATATGTTATTTGGGTCTATCTCACCCTGTTGGCAGAGGTCGTCGATCATCCCGTTTATAGCATCAATAACCTTGCTGTGCAATCTCTCCAGTCCATCTTTATGCTCAGTGACAAAGCTGATACGTGATATTACGTCGTCCCCATAGGCGGACTGAGGGTTCATAGTGGCTGAAACGCCCGTCTGAGTCCCGGTCACCAGATCCACCAGATAGCCCACAAGTGTTGTAGTGCCTATATCGAAAGCGATTCCATAGTTAGCATTGGAGGTGTCTCCCCTCTCCACATCCACCAGCTCATCTCCCAGGACCACGGCAGTTATATGGAAGTCATTCCCCCTGAGCAGGCCGGGAATCCTTCTCAACACATCAAGGCTGACAGTTGATACCCCCCCTTCAGACATGGTATCCCTGATCCTTTCAAAGTCCGACCTCTGATCCTCCAGGCTTGGCCTGGTTAACTTCAGTGGATATTTCTTCACATTGGCGGTGGGAGGTACGTCAATCCTGACTCCATGGTCAAGGATCTTCTGAGCAGTCAATCTTGTAGCCAGTGGCACGTGGACGATTGCATCGCCGGTAACCTCTGCCTGGCATGCCAGACGGTAGCCCACATCTATCTCCTGGCGGGAGAGATGTTGGGTCTCCATTGAAGAAGGTTCTGATACGCCTCCTTTGACCGTAACTTTACACTTGTGGCAGGTCCCCTTACCGCCACAAGGTCCCTCTATATGGATCCCGACCGACAGCGCTGCATCGAGGATGGTAGTTCCCGGACCGATTTGTGCCACCACCCCATCAGGCTGGAAGACCACCTCGAATTTCCTCAATTAACCCCCTCCTTTTTTAACCCATATCTGGAGGCAAATTTCCAAGTTCGCCAGCGAAACTTCGCCTCAAACCGACCAGGCTTCGCTTCGAATTACACAAACATTGACTCCCGTAGTGGACTCCTACGAAACTCCTTCTTCTACAGGAAACCTGTTCTGCTGAAGACAGAGCAATTATACACTTAATAGTCCTATCCCATCTATCTTTGTCCCACAATGGGCACACCTTGAATCCTTGATGTGGTTCTCTAAGATCTGATATCCCCACCGCTGGATTACAACCTTACCACAATTGTGGCAAAAGGTGCTCTCCCCTTCATCCCCTGGTATATTGCCGCTGTAAACATATCTCAACCCTGCCTGTAGGCCGATCTCCCTGCCTTTGCGGATGAGATTGGCTGATGTCCTCGGCAGATCGGCCATCTTATAAGTGGGGTAGAAGGCGCTTATATGCCATGGTGTCTCAGGGCCAAGCAAGAGGATGAAGTCGGCTATCCCACGTAGTTCGTCCTCGGAATCGTTGACTGTAGGGATGAGCAGGGTGGTCACTTCAACCCAGATACCCATCCGCTTCATATCCTTTAGTGCGTCGAGGACAGGCTCCAACCTTGCTCCGCACACTTTCCGGTAATGCTCGTCGTTGAAGGATTTCAGATCAACATTGGCCGCATCAAGGTAAGGACTTATCATCTCAAGGGCCTCGTGTGTCATATAGCCGTTGGTTACGAAGATGTTCTTAATCCCCTCATGGTTGGCGATCTTCGCCGTATCGTAGGCATATTCGAAGAAGATCGTCGGTTCGGTATAGGTGTAGGAGATGCTTTTACAGCCGTATCTTTTAGCCGCAGAGACGACCTCACCGGGCTCAAGATCATTACCAACGATTTGACCCTGTTCTCTCGGCATCTGGGATATGTCGTAGTTCTGACAATGTAGACATCTGAAATTGCAGCCAACCGTCGCAATCGAGAGAGAACGAGACCCAGGGTAAAAGTTGAACAGCGGCTTTTTCTCAATCGGATCTACGTGCACTGCTACAGCCTTTCCGTATACTAACGTGTATAGAGTCCCACCTCTATTTTCACGCACACCACATATCCCTTTCTTAGAGGAAGAGATGATACATCGGTGGCCGCATAGATTGCACCTGACCTTCTCTCTCTCAAGCCTCTCATATAACATAGCTTCTTTCATGTGATCACGCCCTTAACCGTCTTGTAGTCACGATCCCATGGCATAAAGGGCTATTCCGGCCCCTAAACCGAGTATGAAGTTAAACGCCTTTATGAGCAACCAATCCCTGACAGTATATGACAGAAGCGGCAGCATGCCGTCTCCATCCTGTATAAATGAGCTTGTCAACAGCACCGAGAAGGGTACAATCCCTTTGGCAAACATCATCACGAAGACGAGGTGAGGACCGGATCCCGGGACGATACCCACAACAGCACTGATTAAAAGCACCCATACCATATTGGTTCTTACGAACTCCTCAAGGTTCCAGTGTTTAAAGCCGATCTCCAGGAGGAGCAAGGCGGAGAATGTCCAGAGGAATAGACGCCAGATATGTCTTCGAATGATGTGCCTCCATATATGTTCTTTAAGGTAATGCTCTGGCACTACGATTCCTATCAGTATCAGGATCGAGAGGAAAAGCGACAGCGTTACCCTCTCCCAGTTCCAAACTTCCGGCCCCATCGCCCCGCCAAGGATGCCTAAAAGGAACAGGGCCTGTAGGGTTAGAAATATAAGGCGGAGAGGTGTGATGAGGGTGAGGTTCCTCCAGATCAAGGAAAGGCTTAATCTCTTCAGCTCCAAACCGTTATGAGGACGATGCAGGCCGCACTCATTACAGGGGGTTATTTTCAAAATTGGTACAAGCTTATCTACCAACCAGGCAGAGGCGGTTCCAAGCAGAAACAGCAGGGCAAATAGTCCGAGTGCTTTCCCAGGAAATAGTGTCAACATGACAAAGGCTTCATCTCCTGAGGTGGCTATCATGCCGCCAACTATAGCTCCGAAGCTCAACGACCCATGTATGTAAAGAGACACGTTCGCAAAGGCTCCAAGACACCCGGGGGTAGCCCCGAGGAACGAGGCCGTGATATACTGCCGCCAGGTGCTCCCTTTTATCGCCGAAACCAGGGCTCCCTCGCTCATCACGTTCAGCCAATCGACCAACAACATCATGGTGAAGACGAATATGGTTATCATAAGGGAACGTTCGAAGATGACAGATATCACCGCCATATACACCCGCCTCGTGCTTGATCTGATAGGATTCCGACCCCTCTGGTTTTTAAAAAGTTAAAAAGGCCTTTAAAAAGTCTTTTAACCAGGGAGGTCCCTGAGTTTCAAGCTTCCTTCGTGAATCACTTTTATCCTCGTATGCACTCTCTGTGGTTTTTCAGAGACCTTTTTAAATTTTCCTTAACGGGTTGCTACCGAGAGGTTTTTTTCACGTAAAAGACTTGCGGTTAGAGGATGATGGGCGAAGGGTTCCTTGCTCCTTCCTGAGCCTTCTGAGCTTCGATTCTATCAACTGTCTCTGAAGGTGTGACACCCTATCAATGATGAGAACCCCGTTCAGGTGGTCGATCTCGTGCTGGAAGGCCCTTGCAAGTAGCCCTTCAGCCTCGAGCAATACCTTCTGCCCTGTCCTATCCATACCGTCAACGATCACTTTCCTTGCCCTTTTGATCTCAAGCCAGATGTCTGGGATGCTCAGGCACCCCTCCTCGCCTATTTCCTCGCCCTCGCCCTTGAGAATTCTTGGGTTGACCAGGGCTATCAGACCTTCTCCAGTATCGACAGTGATGATCCGGCTCAACACTCCCACCTGAGGAGCTGCCAGGCCAAGTCCCTTAAATATATACATCGTATAGGCCATGTTGTCAATCAGATTCTGTAAAGACGTGTCAATCTCCTTGGCTTCAACCGAGGTTGAGATCTGCCTCAATATGGGATCCGGATATCTTCTGATCTCAAGCGGTGACACTCTGGTATGTCCTCCTTTCAAGCTGCAAGATAGCTTACCCAAGACGGTCTCTTTGTGCCACTCTAATAGTTTGTGGTATATACAAAACCTCAATCTTTACTAAGAGGTGTAGTTAAGCTCTTTTGGCAGATGAATTATACCATTTCCCCGCCTGAAAGTCAAGCAATTTTTGCCTGGTCCTTGAAAACCATAGAGAGGACAAAGATGATAAAAGAGACTCAAGAAGAAAATTCTTATTGGCATAATTTTCATTGGCTTATATCTCTATCTTCCCTGTCAAAACTCAGTCTCCTCTGTGGTTAAAGGAGTTTTTAGAGAACCCTTTACCGTGACCAACACAACACCCTCAAAGCCCTTCTCCCCAAAACGGAACCTCCCCCCGACCTTAGACGTCATAATGACATAGCCAGTCATATAGGCAGTGTTTTGGTCGGTTAAGTCTAACCGCGAATTAGAAGAAGACCGAATGGACACTGAGACAGCGTTTTTGGTATATTTGACCGGGCACTAACGACAACTACGTTGAAATGAACTACAAAGAGACAGAGAACACCAAAAGAAGCGACAAGTTATCAAATATCATTGTTGGTGCGGCGATCTAAGTGCATCGAATTCTGGGGCCGGGTTACTAAAATCTGTTCCCCTGTTAAGTAAAGTACCTGTGGGGTGATAAACTTGGTTCGGGAAAGCCATGGCGGAGGAGGGAATTTTCAGGCACGCAAATTGCTTTAAACTAAGTTATGGGTTTTGCAGGATGGGCGGTGAGACCCATCAAAAACTGTTTCTCAGGTAGCTAATTTGGATAGAAAGGAGGCAAGCAACGATGAGGTTGGACAGATTGACGCAGAGGTCGCAGGAGGCGGTCTACTCCGCCCAGCAGTTGGCCGAGGCGAGAAATCACAGTCAGATCGAGCCGGAGCACCTCCTGCTGGCGCTTCTTGACCAGCCTGAAAGCCTTGTGGAGGAGATCCTTCGCAAGGTCGGAGTGGACACCGGCCGCCTGAGACAGAACCTCTCGGACGAACTTGAAAAGATGCCAAAGGTATATTCTGCCGGGGGCACCGGAGGGATTTACGTCTCTCCGCAGCTCAAGCGAGTGCTTGATCAAGCCTGGAAAGAGGCACAGCGGCTTAAGGACGAGTACATAAGTGTTGAGCACCTGCTCATCGGTATCTTTGGGACAAAGGGCAGCAGGGCAGCGCAGCTCCTGTCTCAGCAGGGCGTGAGCAAGGACAGGATCTATGAGGTGATGAACCAGATCAGGGGAAGTCAGAGGGTGACGGATCCCGATCCTGAGTCCAAATATCAGGTACTGGAGAAGTACGGACGGGATCTCACGGATCTTGCTCGCAAGGGGAAGCTGGATCCCGTGATCGGGCGTGAGGACGAGATCAGACGGGTGATCAAGGTGCTCTCCCGTCGCACAAAGAACAACCCGGTTCTGATCGGTGAGGCCGGTGTCGGGAAGACAGCCATTGTGGAGGGGCTGGCCCAGAAGATCGCCGCAGGCGACGTGCCTGAGTCGTTGAAAGGCCGACGGGTGATTGCACTTGACCTGGCCTCCATGATAGCCGGCTCCAAGTTCAGGGGGGAATTCGAGGAGAGGCTCAAGGCTGTCCTGAGGGAGGTCCAGAGGGCCAATGGGCAGATAGTCCTCTTCATCGACGAGCTCCACACCATAGTTGGCGCAGGCGCGGCTGAAGGGGCCATGGATGCCTCTAACATGCTCAAGCCCGCCCTGGCCAGGGGAGAGCTGAGGTGTATAGGTGCGACTACCCCGGATGAATACCGTCAGAATATCGAAAAAGATGCCGCTCTGGAACGCAGGTTTGCCCCTATCTTTGTTGGGGAGCCCTCTGTCGAGGATACGATTTCGATCCTCCGCGGTCTGAAGGAGCGCTATGAGGTCCACCATGGTGTGAGGATACAGGATGGAGCCCTTGTGGCAGCGGCCACTTTGTCAGAGCGGTACATAAGCGAAAGGTTTCTGCCTGACAAGGCCATAGACCTGATCGACGAGGCTGCTGCGAACCTGCGGATAGAGATCGACAGCATGCCATCGGAGATTGATGAGGTTGAGAAGAGAATACGACAGCTTGAGATAGAGAGGGAGGCCGTAAAGAAGGAGAAGGATGCCAAGGAGCGATTGAAACCGATAGAGAAGCAGCTTGTCGAACTGAACGAAGAGAGGGACAGGCTCAGATCACACTGGCTTAAGGAGAAGGAGGCCATAGGGAAGATCCAGCAGATCAAGGAGAGTCTGGAGCAGCTCAAGATCGAGGCCGAACAGGCTGAGAGAGATGCCGACTATGAAAGGGCGGCAAGGATAAGGTACGGGGAGCTGGTCCAATTAGAGAAACAGCTCAAGCAGGAAGAGGAAAATCTTGCCGGAATTCAGAAGGATATGAAGATGATCAAGGAGGAGGTGGATGAGGAGGACGTGGCAGAGGTTGTCTCCAAATGGACTGGAATCCCTGTCTCGAGGCTGATGGAGGGGGAGATAGAGAAGCTCGTCCATATGGAGGAGCGACTTCACCAGAGGGTGGTCGGCCAGGATGAGGCAATAGAGGCCGTCTCCAACGCCGTCCGTAGGGCGAGGGCAGGCCTGGGCGATCAGGAACGTCCGATAGGTTCCTTCCTCTTCTTAGGACCAACGGGGGTCGGAAAGACTGAAACCGCCCGTGCCCTGGCAGAGTTCCTCTTTGACGATGAGAATGCGATGGTCAGGATTGATATGTCGGAGTATATGGAGCGGCATACGGTCTCAAGGTTGATCGGCGCACCGCCCGGTTATGTGGGCTATGACCAGGGAGGCCAACTCACCGAAGCCATAAGGAGGAGGCCGTATCAGGTTATCCTCTTCGATGAGGTTGAAAAGGCCCATACGGATGTGTTCAACATATTGCTTCAGATCCTTGATGACGGCCGATTGACGGATGGTCAGGGTAGGACTGTCAACTTCAAGAACACCGTGGTCATAATGACTTCGAATATCGGGAGTCATCTGATCAGCGACTTCACGGAAGATGAGTATGACCAGATGCGGCGTGAGGTTATGGAGGCCTTGAGGGGTCAGTTGAGGCCGGAGTTCCTCAACCGTATCGACGAGGTGATCATCTTCCACCCCTTGACTAGGGACCAGATCAAGCAGATCGTCGAACTGCAACTGGAGAGGGTTAAGAAGAGACTGTTTGAGAATGCCGGGATCCATCTTGAGGTTTCGGATTCAGCGAAGGAGTTGCTGGCGGATGCCGGATTCGACCCTGTCTATGGCGCCAGGCCGTTGAAGAGGGTGATCCAGAGAATGGTTGAGAACCCGCTCTCTCTGGATATCTTAGAGCGGAAGTTCAAGGAGGGCGAGAGGGTCCTGGCCGACGTCCATGACGGCAAGGTCGTCTTCCAAAAGCAGAGCGCCGCGCAGAGGTCACCTGTAGCCGTTTGATGAGCATTACCCTGTATGACTGTGTGAGTGACTCCGGCCAGTGGGTACAGGGCGTATGAGGGGACGCGCCCTTATAGATCTTACTGGCCGACGAAAGGGTGTCTTAGGTGAGGCTAAACTCAGGGGGCTATCAAGGTCCACCCCTTTCCGGGTGGACTGTCGACCCACAGGAGGGTTGTGCGGGATAGAGCTGGTCTTCGAAGCGCGAATCAGATCAAGGACGGGGAGAAGCCACCCCTGTCTGGTGGACAGAGGTGGCTTTTCTTATAGTAGCCGGATAATGGCAGGCAGGTTCTGCTATGACAGTTTAGGGGCAAATTCTTTATCTTAATAGCAGCATCCTTCGGGTCTCCACCAGGTCACCCGCCTTGAGTCTTTACGTTTAAACCACTCCCCGAATTGACATAGACATCATATCCTGTGGTGAGGATGTTGTTATTGCCCCACTTGCCAGATTCGTCTAATCCCAGCCCAGGTTTGGAGTTGCTGAGACATCGCACCCCTTGTCCGCTGCCGGTGATGGTGTTATGCCCATAGGGCTGGC
>DTYK01000258.1 GCA_012961925.1 Candidatus Latescibacterota bacterium | reverse complement strand
GGAAAGCAAGGGCTCGACCTTTTATGAGTCGTTACCTGCTTAAAGCGAAGGATCTGAGCCCCTTCCAAGCTAAAGCTTGACAGAATCCCCGGGATATGTTATATTTTGTTGCAAATGGTGCCCGGGGGTTTCCGACGGTTGTATCTAACCGACACACAATCAAAGGGTTATGGGCCATTTTCTTTTGTAGAAATTTGGGTCAATTTGGGTGATTTTGGACACCTTATGGACACCAAAATTGGGTCTGGATCGGTAGCCTGTAGGAGGAAAAAAATGGAGTACAGAGTTAAACTTGAGAAGACTGAGGAGGGTTATGCAGTCTGGTGTCCTGGATTGCCAGGATGCTGGTCACAGGGTGCCACTGAGGACGAGGCACTGGAAAACATAAAGGACGCTATTAAGACATATCTGGCAACAGCCGAGGAACTTGCCAAGGATAAAGTCACTCGTGTGGTTGAGGTACCGGCATAGCCATGCCGAAGCTTGCAGGTATATCTCAGCGTTCTGCTGTCAGGGCGTTTAAAAAAGCAGGGTTTTGGGTAGTGCGGGAGGGAAAGCATATTTCTATGACCGACGGCGAACGGATTATTATCATTCCTCGAGCTAACCCTATCAATGGATACACAATGGGCGGGATCGTTAAGGACGCAGGAATGACCGTCGAGGAATTCAAGAGATTGCTCTGAGGCTATAGTTAGCTCACTTCGAGATATTCTTACTTTGCTCCATCGCACAAAAGGCAGGCTGTCGAACGACTGGAAAATCAGATGGACACCAGCCCAAGATTGGCGGAGGGCTTGCCCGCCTAAGTCTTTGATTATCAACCACTGCCGAAGTGGCGGAATTGGTAGACGCACTGGACTCAAAATCCAGCTCCGCTTTGCGGAGTGAGGGTTCGACTCCCTCCTTCGGCACCATAACAAAAAGCGCTGAGACAGAAACTGGTAAACCGCGACACAGCATTCCAACGGCGAGAATGTAGTCTCGCCTTTTTTAAAACTTATATCTCCAGCAAGGCTCACGCCGTCAATCATTGACAAAGAGACTAAATAACGAACAGGATTAGAATCAATCCGGATGAAAAACAGGACCCTGCTCTGGCTCGAATCGAACCTTACATGGCTCATTCTGCTTGCGATCGGGAAAAGCCTCCGAATCAAGGTGGTTGGTGCTTCCTTTCACCATCTCCTGGCAGAGAATGGCGGCTTAATCTACGCCCTCTGGCATGGCAGGATGTTTGTGCCGATATATTCTATGCGAAATAGAGGGATAACGGTTCTTGCAAGTGAACACAGGGACGGGGAACTCATAAGCCGGGTACTTGAGCGCCTGGGGTACAATGTGGTCAGAGGCTCCACAACCTCGGGGGGCAAAAAGGCACTGAAAAAGATGCTCACAATGGCAAAGGGGAAGAAGACCTTTGCCTTCACACCTGATGGTCCGAGAGGACCAAGGGCAAAGGTCCAACCAGGCGTTGTCTTTCTCGCTCAGCATACCGGACTTCCAATATTGCCTATTGCGGGGGCTGCAAAAAAGGCCAGGATCTTTAAAAGCTGGGATAGGTTCCTGCTGCCCATGCCTTTCTCGAAGTGCTCCGTTGTCTTCGGTAAGCCGTTTTGGGTACGGAAGGGGGAGGACCTTAAGAAAAGTTGCCAAAAGCTCGAGGAGAAATTGAATCACACCACCATGAGGGCAGACACCATATGCAAAGCCAATCGGTCATGAGTTGGAGACGATATATGTGTCTATCCCTGTATGACAAAACAACTTCCGTGACAACCCCAGGCCGTCAGAATTACGGATGAAAAAGACGGGCTATTTTCATACCAGTAGTGATACGATCCTGATGTTGCTGTTATATAACATTACAACCTCCGTTCTATCCTTACTGACCCTGCCTTACCTCCTGTTAATGGTTCTGTTGAACAGGCAGGGGATGACAGAGAGGCTTAGCCTCGATCTTGAAAGGGTAGCAGCTAAATTGCAGGGAAAGGGAGTGATCTGGCTTCAGGCAGCATCTGTGGGTGAGGTTTCAGCAGTGGCACCTCTGGTTCATACCATCAGAAAGATCAGGCCTGAGCTTGCTATCTTCATCTCCACCACCACAACGACAGGCCTCCAAAGGGCTAAGGAGGTGATGGAGAAAGCCGACGCCTTTTCGCTTTTGCCCCTGGACCTACCCTTCGTAGTCAGAAGGGCAATCAAGAGAATTAATCCCGAAGTACTCCTTTTGACGGAGACAGAACTCTGGCCCAACCTCATCTTACAAGCAAAAAGTACAGGCTGTCGCATTGCCGTGGTGAACGGGAGGCTCACCGAAAGATCCCTCTCCCGTTACCGAATATTCAAGGGGTTCTGGTCGAGGTTGCTGAAACAGATCGATCTGCTATGCGTTCAGTCCAACGACGACCTGAGACGTTACAGTCTCCTTGGCGCTGTCCCCGAAAGGATTGTAGTTACCGGCAGCATGAAGTTCGACGTCCCAAAGAGGGAACAACCAGCCCGCCTCGAGACGGACCATGATAGGCAGGTGATCGTCGCGGGAAGCGTCCGAGAGGGAGAGGAGGAAATTTTAATTGATGTTTTCAAAAGACTTCGCCAGAATCTTAACGACCTGCTGTTGATCATGGCCCCGCGCCATCTGCAAAGGGTCAAGAAGATCGAATCCATCGTGCTGAAACGGGGTCTGTCGGCATGTAGAAGAAGCCAGTGGACCCACAAAAGCCTCAAAGGAGTTGATGTCCTCATCCTCGACACAATTGGAGAGTTACCTTCAACCTATGCTTTAGCAGACGTCGCATTCGTGGGGGGAAGTCTGGCACCTTTTGGCGGACATAATCCACTGGAGCCTGCCTCTCATGGGGTCCCAGTGGTGTTCGGCCCTTACATGGAACAGGAGGGGACAAAGGCCCTGCTGGAGAAGGGGGCTGCATTCAGGGCCTTAAACGGTGATGAACTTTTCGAGGATATCTTGCAATTGTTGAAGGATCCGGAACTGAGGCAAAGGATGGGCGAAGCAGGCAAGAGGGTTGTGGAGGATATGAGAGGTGCCTCGCGTATGACGGCCCAACTATTGAGGAATAGAGGGCTTATGTAATAATTTATTGAGATTTATGGCTATAAAATTCGTCCATCAAACTGCCCGGAAGGTCATGGACAATCCGGCAGCAAATCCACGGATAAAGGCCTTGGCTCGGGGCTTAGGGTATCTATCACCTATCTCTGAGGCACTCGTCCGATTGCGTCTGTTTTGTTACAGAACCAATATCTGCAGGACCTTCCGGCTCGGGAGAAGGGTGATATCGGTTGGCAACATAACGGTTGGTGGTACAGGTAAGACTCCATTAGTTGCGTATTTGACCGCACTTTTTAAGGAGAGGGGGAAGGCTGTAGTGATTTTGAGCCGGGGATATAGACGAAAGGGAAAGGGAGTGGAAGTAATCTCCAATGGGAAAGGACTCCTGACGAGCAGGGAAAAGTCTGGAGATGAAGCTTACTTCCTGGCCCGGCTCTCCGGTGGCGTGCCGATCGTGGTCGGGAAGAATAGGGTGCGGGCGGGAGAGCTGGCAATAGAGAGGTTTGATCCGGATGTAATCCTCCTCGATGATGGGTTCCAGTATTTGCCCCTGGAGAGAGAGGTTGATCTTGTGGTGATAGATTCGTCCAACCCCTTTGGAACGGGACGCATACTGCCGGGCGGCATCTTAAGGGAGCCATTGTCAAGTCTCAAACGGGCCGATATCTTCTGCCTGTCGAGAACCGACCAGGCACAAGATCTGGATCGACTCAGGGCCCTGCTCCGTTCAATAAATCCAGAGGCTCCTATCTTCGAATGTATCCACAGCCCTTCTTTCCTTAGAAGGATACCTGGAGGGGAAAAGGTTGATGTGAGACTTCTGCGTGGGAGGCGTCTCTTCGCCTTCTCGGCCATCGGCAACCCTATGGCCTTTGAAAGAACGCTGACCGATCTCGGCGCAAGGCTTGTCGGTGTCAGATCCTACATCGACCATTACTCTTACACAACCGCTGACATAAAAGAGATCGCCCAACAGGCCAAAGGTTCTGGCGCTGAGTTCATAGTGACTACCGCCAAGGATATGGTGAGGCTCCCCGGAGGATATCATCCCTGCATCGAGGTGTTTGCACTGGAGATACGAATTGAGATAACACGGGGAGCTGATATAATTGAAAGTATTATCAATCCTGAGGCTTAATTCCTGGAGTTTATGCTTTAGCATTTCATCCTGAGTAAGATGGCCACCGAGCCTGTAGACCTGG
>DTYK01000257.1 GCA_012961925.1 Candidatus Latescibacterota bacterium | reverse complement strand
CTCACCCAGCCGTCGTAGCCGATTCGGTGCAGGCCACGGAAGACTGATGTAAAATCCGGGGCCCCTTCTTCGCCGGGAAGCCCCTGTTCGTACGCAAATCCCTTATATTGAAAATGGCCCTCCCCCTCCTCCAAGGGGATCCTCTTAGGACACTGGACGGTCACATAGCAGATGTAGTCAGCAAGTTTGAGGATCGCCTCAGGACCATAGTCCTCCTGAGCCATAAAGAGGTTGGCGGGATCGTAGATTAACTTGTAGTTCCCCCGGTTTATCACTCGGAGGTATTTCAGGGTGGAGGATACCGTCTCAAAGGGGGTCCTGACGTGGCTATTTCCAGCCAGGATTATATCGTGTTCTGCGGCGTAGTCGGCAGCCCTCTGCACCCAGGGAACATCTCCGCCGGTTTTGATCAGTTTGCAGTCTAAATTCTTTGCCAGGCTCACATATCTTTTAAAAAACTCGAAGCTCTTCTTGTCTTTCAGAAAAATTCCCCTTGTTGTTATACAAGTAACTTCAAGTCCAGCTTTTTGCACCGTCTGTCTGATCCCGATCACCTCTTGAGCAGGCGTCTCCAGCGACACCTGAGTTTTCCTCAGCTCTACACCCTGATAGCCGGTATTCTTAGCTAATGTGGCAAACTCTTTAATGGTAAGCTCGCAGTAGCTGTAATCTACCTCAAAAAGTCTTCCCGAAAGGGATAGTTTCATTTCACCTCCAGCAAATTTCGTCCGCAGAGTCTATTTGAATCTATGAAGACCTGAAGGACCTTTATTTTGAACACAGGAAGCAAGAAACTCCTCAACTTGCTTTAAAGTGGGGATGCCTGCTCTTCCTCCCAATTCCATGCATTTGAGGGCTGAAACAGCGTTGGAAAACTCAGCCGTTTTCTCCAAATCCCAGCCTCTCAGGAGTCCGTAGATGAAGGCTCCATGAAAAACGTCACCGGCCCCAGTGGTGTCTACCACCTTTACCTTAAAAGCCGGCCTGGTGAATACTCCCTTGTTGGATTTGCACAGACATCCCTTCTCACCTAAGGTAATCACCACCACTTCGGGGCCGAAGGCAAAGAACTTCTCCGCCGCTTTGGAATAGTTTTCCTCTTTGGTGAAATCCCGAGCAAAATTGGAAGGAACGATGAGGACATCAGTCAATCTTATTAGTTCTTCCATCTCCGGTGGATTAACGTCTGGATCCAGAACAATCTTTATCTTTTCCCTCTTAGCCCATTTAGCTGCCTGAATAGCAGCTTTAATTTCATGACCGTCAAGATGGAGGAATTCAGCCGAGAGGATGAGTTGTTTATTTAACTCCTTTGGATCCAGCTCAGAGCAAGTCCCCCTGCGCCAGAAAATAGTCCTCTTTCCCGTATTTTTCTCTGCGACGCAAAAGGCGAACAGGGAAGAGGCGCCCTTTTCTATTACTACTCCGCTCGTATCCACTCCTTCTTTTTCAAATTCTTTGAGGATAAACTTTCCCGCCTCATCATCGCCAACCTTACCTATGTAGGAGGTGGAAGATCCCAGCCGGGAGAGAGTAACCAAAGCTGTAGCCACTGGACCGCCGCCTTGTCTGGTGAAATTTAACATCTCTATTTTTTCATCAAGACGTGGCCAACGGGGAACAACTCCCAAATAATCGAGGGCACTACAACCTAAACCAACCACATTAAATCTCATAGTTCTTTCCTTTCATTTCCTGACGCCATCTGACGATGCAACCGCACCTTGTTAAATAATACAGTATATCAGAACAACCTGTCAAGGGAATTCTTTAATCTATCTGGACTCATTTAGCAAATTGAGATATTAGTTCTTATGACACCACATTTTTCCAGATTGTAAGATTCAGAACCCCACCGTTGCCCCGTTTTTGATAAATCTATTGAAGGAGGATTTACATGGCGAGTGATGCATATTTGGCGATGATGGGACAAGCTCCGAGGCGGGTTCCACGCTGGGAGCACCTTTCCAATCCGGATTTCGAGCAATTGATGACAGGTGTTGACCCCTGGGAGCGACCCCGCACGGCGCGTCAGAAGCTGTTGGAGCTGGTGAAGATCGACTTAGGCTGCGGTGTGCCGGAGTCGGATGAGCCAATCCCGCGCCTGGAGGCCCCACAAAAGGGCGCGGTGGCCGGTGCGGACGGTAGCCTGCGGGTCCGATGGGGGACTGGTTTAACCAGCCACTGGGATTGGGGCCGCGATTTTAAGACCATCGAACAGGTCATCTCCTATGAGCCGCTGGAGCATCTGGATCTCCGGGACGGCCGAGTAGTGGAGAACCGGGACTACTCCTTGAGTGATGAGGAATTCTATGCCGAGTATCAGAAGGACTACCCGTCCGATGGACCGGCGGAAGGCGAGGTGGTGAGCGTGAGATTCTACAATACGCTGTTTATGTGGCCCCTTCTGACCTTCGGCTGGGACCTGTTTCTCGAACTGGCAGCCGCCCATCCGGAGCCCCTGAAGCGGTTACTGCGTGATTTTGCCGTCCTCAGCCGGAAGGTCTTTCGTACATTTGCCCGCCTGCCGGTGAACATGGTGATCTGTCATGATGACATCTGTATGGCCTCCGGACCGGTGTGTTCGCCAGCGTGGCTGAGGAAATATATCTATCCCTATTACGAGGAGTT
>DTYK01000256.1 GCA_012961925.1 Candidatus Latescibacterota bacterium | reverse complement strand
GTTAGCGGCCCTCTTCAACGACTGCCAAAAGGCCCAGTAGTGCAGCTTCCCCTTGCCACGTCTTGCTTCCGTAGCTTTCATAGCAAGTTCCCGCTGCGAGCCTGTTGGCATGTCGATGAATCCTAATCCACGCCGCGCCAAAACATAAGCCGCAGCTTCATGAACCGCGAGGTGGGGATATACTCTTTGGTATTTCATTCGTCCGATAACAGACGAAAAAGTCGGATTGACTTGTTTAACTACCACCCCTTGTTGCTGTGCTTCTCTAAGGATGGCCTCAATCAAGCGGCTGTGGACAAAGTTGTTAAAAATACGATTGAGTTTCCGCCCCCGATCTTTATCTCGTTTGAACTCAAGTTGCTCGACAACTAGTCCCTTGCCTGTTGACTTGACCAGATCAACTATCTGATGCGCCGTCTGTCCAATCAACCAATCCCGCCGCCCTCGCCGAGCGTGTTGCAGCTCTGGTGTATTGGTCCAACCCTTGCTCAGCAACTGTCCTTGAGCGTTCGTCTCAGCCCACGCTTGTCCTGACGGATTCAAGTCAACTCCAATTGCACCGGCTTCCAAACCAACACTTTGGATCGGGATCTCTACATCAAAAGTGATATAGACCCGATAACGGTTATCCGTTCCACGTTTGACACGAACGGTGTAGCAGGGTTCACTATTCAGATGGGCATTCAACATCATCCTGAACTTTTCAGGAATCCACAACCGGCATCTAATCCACTGACGATTGCCAATTGTGATACGGAGCCAATAATCCTCAACTCCGGGTTCAATTCTAAGATTTAGATTGCCACCTTTTGACTTGTCGCCCCTTGACCAGAATTGACTGGAACGAATGCATCGCCACTCCTCATTGCTTAGTTCTCCCTTGCTGCGACGCTCGAAGTTCTTGCGACCGCCCCATATGAGCTTGCGCGGCGATTCAAGTTTGCCTTTCTCGACCAACTTCTCAGCACCAGCATACGTCGCTTTTGCCCGTGATACAGCGTCTTTAGCCCATCGTGAGTTGAGATTGAACTTTTGCATCACGTCTTTTTCAATGTCCAAAATGGGCACATCATCGCAGATACGAGCATAGGCATAGCGCGTTGCACTCTCGAAGCGACGAATCATATCTTCGATGGCTTCGCGCTGCTCATCAGTTAGCCTGATTAGAACACCCTGTATCGTTGTCTTCACCGCGTAGATGTTCCTCCAGTTCTCTTTTGGCTTTGCGCCCGCCCCGCCTTCCGTAGAGTCTTGCACTGAAAGAAGCTATAACTGAAATCAAGTCCTTAACCAGTTCCTCATTTTCATCCTCAGAAGCTTTTTCCTCAATGGTCTCAATCCGCGCCCCACGAGATGCACATAGAAGCTCAAGATAGGCATACCCAAAACGAGCAAGTCGGTCTTTGTACTCAACCAGAACAATGTCAATCTTTCCCCCAATCACCGCCCTCAATAACTTCCTCAGCTGACGGCGATTCTCGTTCAGACCGCTTGCTATTTCCTCGTAGACACCTACTATTTCATAACCGGCAGCTTGAGCATATTCTTTTAGTCTCCGCGTTTGGCGCTCTAAGTTTCCGGCATCGGCTTGTTTTCGCGTTGAAACACGGCTATACAAACCGGCCCTGTTTCCAACTCTTTCGGTTACAGCCTCAAGTCCATACAAACGCAGAAGCTCAGATTCTGGATAACGCCTTTGTCCTCCAGGAGTACGAATAGGCTTAATGAGTCCCTCTTCCTCGTAGCGAATGAGGGAGCGACGACTAATCCCAAACTTCTCAGCAGCCTCAGCTGGGGTGTACAGCCTCATCTGTCGCCTTCAAACAAAAAAGCGTCTCCAGCAAACTCTCTACACGACGAAGCCATCTCTCGAAGTCTTCCTTGCTTGGCTCCTCATCAAATGGCTCATCAAAATAGATTTTCTCACCGTCTATGATCACATAGTCTTTAGTCACTTCCTGAACCTCCATTTCATCGCCTCCAAATATAACATAGAATTAGAAGCCTGTCAAGTGCGTTTACACAGTCTGTCATAGTTTGGCACGGTTTCCATCAGCAGTTGCTTCCTCCCTCCATTAGCTGTCGGACAAGGCCCCCGAAGTCGACCACACATGCCGACGCCGATCTGTCATTTCAACACCTTCCCGGTCTCGGAGAACCAAAGGTAGAGATCTAGCTCCGCTAAGGTCAGATTTAGCCCTTCCGCGATTTTTCTCAACAAGCCCTCGATCTCCAAGTACCTCCTCTTCGTCAGCGTCTCGGGCCTCTCTATCAACCCGTGCCTGGCTAAAACGTCGATTATGTGAAAGTCGATGATTGCTATGTCCTTATACCCTATATTCCTGAGGAAATGGCTCGCCTCTTTATATCCTATCCCCTTTACGTTTTTGACCAGCCATTCCCTCGCATCGCCCTCCGAGTTGAAGGCGGCTATGATGTCCCTCAGAGAATCCCCGTATTTCCTCGCCGATACGATATACCTCGCCCTCGCCTCGGGGTACCTGTGGCCGAGTTCCCTCAGCTTTTCCGCCAGCTGGGGCTCCGGAAGGGACAGAAAGCCATCTCCTATCTCCCGTTGGATCCTTATGCTCCTCTCGGCGCTGAAATTTGCGGTAAATATGCAGAAACACAGCTCCTTGAAGATCTCCTCGCCCGGCTTCCTCCCGAGTTCCTCGAACTCCCTTATCCGGGAGTCCACAAGGCCCTTCACTTCGCTTTTTTTCAAGCCCTCTACGAGTTCCGACAAGCTGTCCATTTCGCGCTTTTATGCTTCGATGTTCCCCCGGTATGTGGGAGCCGCCTTGGGCGCTTTGCCCTTTTTCTTTTCGTGGTAATCTGCATAGGTCAGGGGCGTGCCTTCGGTCAGAACCTCCCCTGCTATCGCCTCGCCCACAAATAAGGTATGTGTGCCAACGTCTATGACCTTAGCCTCGAAAAAAACACAGGGCGTAGTCTAAAACTATCGGAGCGCCGATCGTGCTGGTTTTGTAGTTCACCTGCGAGAGTTTATCCACATCCCGGCCCGAACTGAAGCCAAAGAGGCCGATGAATGCTATCGGCACCTCTTGGGCGAGGACCGATACAGTGAAGACCCCGCTTTCCTCTATGTATCTGTGGGTGAGATTTCCCTTATTTATCGCCGCCGCTATCTGAGGAGGCTCGGCCGTCACCTGGAAGACCGAGTTGGCTATCTGGCCGTTGAGCTTTCCATCCGCGGAATGGGAGGTCACCACATAGAACCCGTAACTTATGTTCCACAGGGTACGAGGATCGAAGCGTTCCGACATCCCCCTCCCTCCTTTCCGGAGTTTCAACTTCTTCCATGTCGTTCGTGGTCAGTCGTCATCGGATGGACGGGCTATTCCAAATTTCCAGCCTGCCGTCAGACCCGATAAGGCATATCCCTAGATAGACTTCTCCTCCACTTCGAGAGCTATCCTGAAAGTTTCTATGTCGTTCTGAGCTGCGGAGGCGGACCTACGCAGATCCTCGGGGGCTTCGGCGAATATGCGACGCAGCTTCCTATAGACTTCCTCCGGGGTCGTGGCTTCGGGCTTTATCCCGCTGAAGATCTGCTTTAGCCACTCTATGTGTTTCAGTTGCCTCGTCGGCAAGGGGTTCAAATACCCTCCGCACCAGCTTGTCTGAGCTCTTCTCGGCAGCTTCGATGTAAAACTTCCTCCCATCGCTCTCGAGCTGGACGGCAGCTTGAAATATGTCCTGTTGCCCTATAGGCATAGTTTTCCCCTTTAAATAAGGGTATCAGCTATTCGGCCCCCTCAACCCTGCCGCTATAGGCTCGTGCTCCGGCCATTACTTCTTCAGGCAGCTGATAAACTCGTCGATAGAAACGGCCGCAAGGGTCATCATCTTCACGCTGCCCCGGGAAGACAGATCTATAGAGACTCGGGCCACGGTCTCGTTGTCCGGGGCTTCGACGATGTTGACGAAATCATAAGGCCCCAACACAGCATACTGGGCCAGGATCTTAACCCCCATCGCCTCCACCTCTCTGTTGACCTCCCTGAGACGTTCGGGGTTCTCTTTAAGGGTCCTGGCGCCCTCGGCGGTTAGCGTGCTGAGCATGATATAAGTTCCCATGGTCGTTCTCCTTTCTGAGAACATCGTCCTAATACGGACGCCCGCTAAGGAACTTTCTCGAACTGGTCCTTGCCTGCTCCGCATATGGGGCAGACCCAGCCGTCGGGCAGTTCCTCAAAGGGAGTCCCCGGTTCGACACCGGAATCGGGACTTCCGACTTCGGGATCGTAGATGTATCCGCACACTGTACACCTGTACTTCCACATCTTCACCTCCTTCCCCGGACAGAACTGACGATCCTGCGTCCCAGTTCGTAGCTGAGCTTCAGAGCGTCGAGATGTCTCAATACCTCTCCCTCTTCGTCTATCCCCCTGAACAAAAGCTCATCCTCGTATTCAACCTCTATAACCTTAAAGAACGACTTGACTACCCAGATAGCACCCTCGAAGAGATGAGAGAGTTTCGTTCCCCCCACAAATATGAAAGCCCCCTTTCGGGTGGTTCTCTCCTTCGGGACGAGCTCCTTACCCAACAGGTATTTCATCGCCCAGAAGGGCTGACATCTGTCTATAAAGGCCTTCCCCTGAGCGGGGATACTCATGAAGAATATGGGAGAGCCGAGTATTATGGCGTGCATATTTACGAGTTTAGGGTAGAGCACTTGCATATCGTCATCTACGACGCACCTGCCGTCTTTGTGGCAGGCAAGGCATTCGAGACAGGGGTGAATCCTAAGCTCACTTATGCGTATAAACTCCACATCCGCACCTGCATCCGACACCCCTTTAGCCGCCTCCTCGAGGAGCAACTCGGTATTGCCGTCTTTCCTGGGCGAACAGGATACAACGAGCACTTTCGTGAAGTGCACCCCAAAATTCGGCTCGTTAAGGTTTTCAGCTGAGGTCACTTATGCGCCCCTGACCGCTTCAACATCCCCTCGTGCTTATCGCACAACCTGCCGGATTTGACCTGCGCCCTTATCATCTCCTCCTGCCGGTGGGCGTTAAACAGGCGGCAATCCGGGTCGTCGCAGAACGGCCCCCCCCAGAAGTGGTAGAAGACCGCCTGCATCGCATATCCCTTAAGTATCTCGGTCAACCTCTCGTCCCCGTAATCTACGAACCTGTCGGAGAATTGTTCCTTGAGCTTAACGAAAAGGGAATAATCGACATGACCTCTGGAGAGCGCCTCAAGGGCGCGCTTGAGCCTGTAGAACTCCCCGGGTTTTGCAGGGGCCTCGACTACTCCGGTTGTGGATATCAGACAGGGGATAGAGCAGATTATCACCCTGGCGTGGTACCTCCCATCCTCGGGCGACCAGGTCCCTATCAGTTGGTTGGTAAAGGCCATGTGTAAGCGATCGGATCCTCTCTCCTCCTGCGGGATCAACCTGTACAACGCCCTGACGAAGGTATACCCATCGTAAAGTATCCCGAACGGTTTTCGGGAAGGGGCGATGACCCCCCTCCTCTCGAACTGGACCTCTCCGTAGAGGGGCTCGAAATCTATCTCATCGTTCAGCCTCATCAGGTCTCGCACGCGGCTCGAGGCGATCTCCCAGGCCACCTGATCGATCGTCCTCCCCCTTTCTACCCTCTCCAACCTGGCGATATGATGTTCGAAGAAGTTCTGTCTGACCTCGAGCCTGAACCCCGGGAGCTTCCCTCGCAGGTATTCGGCTATCTCGGGAAGTCGGAGGTTCTCCGTGGCCGGATCGTCGTATAGGAATATCTCCCTCACGCCTCTCTATTTAGCTTCTGTAGACAGATCTCGGCTGCCCGTTTGCCCGACACCAACATGGCGCCGAAGGTCGGACCCATCCTCGGCAGACCGTACAGCGCCACCACCGCCATCCCGGTTACTATCAAACCGGGATGAGCCTCCCCGGTATGCTCTACCAATAGATCTTCCGACCGCTCCACCCACATAGCCCCCGTGCCGACCTTCTTGATCATCCCTCGTTCTTCGAGCTTCGAGATCACCTCGGCCTCGTGGCCCGTGGCATCTATCACCAATTCGGACTCTATCGCCACCGGATCGACACAAGTGATCTCACGTGGAAGAGTGGAGATCGGGGTCCAGTTGATAACCACCCCGGCTATCCTGCCATCTTCCCTGAGGACCACATCATCGACCTTGGTCATATTGGCGAACTTGACCCCTGCATCGCAGGCTGCGGCTATCAGTTTGGAGCAGGCGTGCGGCCCATCCGCAACATATAGCCCCAGTGAGAACTTCTCGTAGGGGACCCCGAGCTCATCGAGTATCTCGTTCGCCGGCTCCCTGACGGTGACCTTGTTCATCAGGTATCCGCCGATCCAAAAGCCCCCGCCTAAGTAGTTGTTCCTCTCCACGATGAGCACTTTGACACCGGCTGAGGCCAACTCCCTACCGGCCATCAAGCCGCTTGGGCCCGCTCCGACGATTATAACGTCGCTTTGGGCGTACTCGTAAAACTGCCTCATGAACGACTCGACTATAGCCCTGGTGACCTCTTTCTCGCCAACTGGCTTGAAGATCTGCACGGTTCTTCACCCCCCTTGAGTGAAGCTGTTTATCCCACACTCGAACTAATATAATATTTTTCTTTATATTACAACACACTGCGTAGCGTCATGCAAGGTACTTCTAGGTATCCCGGCAGGCCTATGCCCCTTCAGCGGAAGTAGATCGCCCACTTGTGTAGGGTTATGGCGAGGGCGAGAAGAACTAGAGGGAGCCGAGGAGAGGAGCTTGGAATAGAACATCTGCATATCGTCGTCGCTTCCCGCTCGTAACTCTATAGGGACACTGCATACCGTGCCCCTGCATCCTATACAGCAACGACCTCTTTTACCTCCGGCACTTCCTGTCTTATTATCCTCTCCACCCCCATCCTCAGCGTCATCTGGCCCATGGGACATCCCCTGCAGGCGCCGGTCAACCTCACCTTAACCACCCCATCGGACGAAACCTCTATCAACTCTATATCTCCACCATCGGCCTGCAAAAATGGCCTTATCTTATTTAAGACAACTTCTACCCTCTCCCTCATTCTTCCCTCCTCCCTCAGCTTCTCCGATGCTTCACACTTTTTTATATTTAGGATTAGGGCGGGGATGAGACCCGCCCTTGAGCTAAAACGTGCGGAACTTGTCCTTGGTGGCGCCGCAGATGGGACACCGCTCGGGAGGGTCGCCCTCGCCCGTGTATCCACAGGCGCTGCAGACACATATCTGCCCTATCCCCACATCCTTCCCGGACTCCACGGCCTGCTTTGCCTGACGATACATCGCAGCATGTATCTTCTCGGCCTCGACAGCGTAGTGGATGGACCTCTGGGCCCCCTTCTCCTCCTGGAGCTTGGCGATGGCATCGTAGGCGGGATACATCTCCTCGACCTCGTATGTCTCCCCGCCGATAGTGGTGTTCAGGTTCTCGTCGGAGGGGCCAAGGTCGCCGAGCGTCTTGAAGTGATTGGTAGCATGAACCTGCTCCGCAAAGGAGATCGCCCTGAAGAGCCTGGCGATGTTAGGATACCCCTCCTCCTCGGCCTTTTGGGCAAAGATAAGGTAGCGCATATGCGCCTGGCTCTCGCCGGCGAACGCCGCCCTGAGGCTATCCTCTGTCATCTTCCTCATCTTTTCTCCCCCTTCCTAAGCTCTCTGAGGATTTCTGCCAGTTTCCTTAAGTGTTCCTTTTCCTGTTCGGTCAGCTCTTCCACCGCTCCCCGCTCCCTCTCGGGGACCAAGTTGCTCATCTCGGAATAGAACAATATGGAATCCCTCTCAAACCCCATAGCCATGCACAGAGCCTCCTCTTCCCCCGTCGCCTTATTCAGAAGCTCCTTGCTCGCCGGGTCACCGAAGATATGGCCCTCTGCCAGGGCTCTTACATATGCCTCGTACTCACCGGTATAGCTCTCCCAAGATGGCTGGAAGTCGCCCAGCCGGTCCCTCAGAGCCTCGAAATCCCTGAAGTGATGGAGCTCCTGGTCTGCCAGATATGCGGCCAGTTCCTGTACCCTCTGATCCTTGGCCGTCTTCTGGAGCTCAGTGTAGAACTTGTGCCCGTTGCGCTCGATCTGGACGGCTACGTCCAAGATCTCCCCCCCAGAGAACATTACGCCCATCTGAGCCCTCCTTTCTTATATGCCCCAAGAAGCCTTCCGCGAACGGCCTTTATTTGGAGTTCCGGCATTCCTGACATACCCCGTAAAAATATATCTGTATCCCTTCCACTTTCTTCCCGCCTAAGTTTTTTATCTTAAGCACCGGACACTCCGGGATCGGGCAGGTCTTTCCCACGTCCCATACCCTGCCACAGACCCTACAGAAGAAATGGGGATGGGGCTCAGTGTTGGGGTCGTAGCACCGCTCCCGTTTGGGGAAGCTCAGCTCCTGGACGAGCCCCATCTTGTGGAATATCTCTAAGGTATTGTATACAGTAGCCAGGGAGAATGTCGGGTATCGTCCCTTCAGACTGCGATAGAGGTCCTCGACCGTAGGATGGAGCTCGGCCATCTCCTCCAGGGCATCCAGCACAGCCATCCTCTGGATGGTCACTACAATGCCTTTTTCCTTGAGAAGCTGCACCTTTTGCTGGATCATCGTCTTCGCCAGGATAAGTATAATAATATAATCAGTAAAAGTCAAGAAAATTTTTAAATTGATCTTGGGGCATGAAATCGGACCTCAATTGACGGAGATACAAGGATGCAGAGCTACCCAACGGTCAGGTAAATCGGTATATACGGGTCAATAGCTCTCTTCATCTTCCCTTGAGCTTTTCGACTATTATAGGTATCGTCCCCAGCTGGATGGCAATGCCTGGAAGTCCTGTAAGCACCGCTCCTGTCACAAAGGCGACAGGAGAAATTCGGAGGCCCAGCCCTATCGTCAGGCCCCATATGGCCAGCCCCAGGACCACCCTGCCCGCAGCCATCGCCCCCAACAGTGCGAGGATAACCCCTATGCCCCTGCCGTGCAGCCAACCGCCTATCGCACCGTAGGCGATCAGTTCAGGGACCATTGCGAGTACGATGGGGAAGGGAGGCATGCCGGTGAGGAGAAAGCTCAGGGTGGGACTTAGAACCCCGACCCAGAAGCCCGCCCAAGGGCCCAAGAGGAAACCAGCCAAAAGCACAGGGAAGTGCATAGGCAACAATATCTTGCCAGCTATTCCGGCCTGATGGAACAGAAAGGGCACAACGACCCCAACAGCAGTCCAGAGGCCAACCCTGCTTATAAGAAGAGACTTAGGCAAGGGTCATCCCTCTTTTACCTCGAACAGGACCTCCTCCGGCATAGCCCAGAATTCCAAGGGGAGCACTTCCTCGTGGGCCGGGTCGAATTCTCGGTCTATTCGAGCTCGAATTTCGTCCCGCACCCGCACCTTCACTCGTCTCCCCTTCCCTTCCGCCACCGCCCTCAGCTCCCCTCCTTCCTCTATCCTTATCCCTCCGTTGCCCACCGTACATGGGGTGGAAAGTTGGAGGCCGTCCACGAGGCAGGAAAGCGGGGGCTTCGGCCCTGTGAATACGGTAATAGTATAGGCAAAGGGCCTGTCCCCCATCCTCCCCGAGATGGCCTCTCCCATACGCAGCCCCAGTGTCACCATAGGGCCCAAGTGTCCGTGGAAGGCCCGAACCCGGCTCAGGGGCTCCGGGAGTCCCTCCTGAGCCTCCTTCAGCCACAAGGTGTGCCCCATCAGGTCCACCTCCAAGAGCCTCGCATCCGTGCGGCGCTTTCCTCCGAATAGGTCCTCCAACACCACCTCCTCCCCTTCCAGTCGGACTTTAGCCACTTCCTCCATCAGTACTTCCATTTTTCCTTCCCGTTCTACATATGCCGTAGATAGACACATACTCCCTCCAACTTTCTGTACGAAAATGTGGTGACACTACCCCCGTATATCAGGCACCACTCCCCGTCCGTGACGGTGGAGTACACTATCCGCCTTGGGTCCTCCGGCAGCTTAGGGGAGCTTACCGCACGGAGGCGATCTCGGCCAGCAGCTCCTCTCGCAGGCGCATTCCCCCTCCTTGCGCTACGGCACCCCGATGTAGATGTAGTTACCCGAAGTCCCGGTGATGAAATCCACCACCATCCACATCCCTGCACAGCTGATCTGCCCCAGTATCAGCCCCAGGAAGAGGGGCTTGAGCCTCCTGTAGGGCCTTATCCCACCGTACCTTAGCACGAGGACTTTCAACAGCCAGCCCAACAGGATGCTGAACCACACCCACTCCATCACCCAGGTGTCCCCTATTGGGAAGCCTAGGTAGTGCAGGGGCCACCATGTGAACCTGTGTCGGGCGAACATAAGCAGGGCCATCACCGCAGCCCCAATACCCGTGAAGAACCACCTCGGCCAGACGATGTCCGGGGTCACGGGGTTCCGGAGCTTGTCCGCCACGAAGTCGAACGCCGTTCTTGGAAGCCCCCCGAAGAACCATCTCTGGAGGTTGATCCCTCCGTAGGTGTAGGCCAACTTCAAGGTAATCCAAATGGAACCGATCATGCTCACCAGAACCGCCAAGAATATGGCCCACATAAGGGGCCTTTTGCGTATCCCCAAAGTATCGATAAGCTTGAACCCGTTGATGGAGGACGCCATCACCGTCGTGCGGATGTCCGTGGACCAGGCGTAGGTAAAACCCATGCCGACCAATGTAGAAGTGTCCAGAAGCTCCGTGCCCAACCCATAGACCACGAACGGAGGGGGGACCATCTGCGCCCGGCAGAATCCAACCCCTCCCTCGGCTACGATCCTGGCGAGGCCCAGGAAGACCACGAACGCCCCGAACAGGAACATCGGGATGACCCTGGCCGACATTCCGCTCATCCTCAGCCAGAAGACGATGAAAAGGACCCCTCCGATCGCCCCCCACACGGCGGTCCGGTAGGGGAGCACTTCGTCTGGGTCGTCCACCTCTGACTTCCTGCCGAAGGCCTTCCTGAACACGGCCTTTATATGCTCCCGGGCCATCCACAGCCCGAAGACCACCAACACGATCATGGCCCCCATCCCCTGGTGGGAGACACTGGGCGAGCTTCCCGTGAACACCTCGTTGCGGCCCTTAAGGCTGAATCCCATAACGTTGAAGGCCCCGGTTTGGACCCGGCTCAGGATGTGGAAGAACCAGAGGCTGAAGGCCACATTGGTGTTGATGAAGTACGTGAACCCGACCACGGGGAAATTGAGGAACACCCGCAGCACCGTCGTCCTGCGAAATATATAGAAGACCCGCATCATACGGGTCGGGGGGATGAAGTGGAAGTAGTGGTGTAGTCCTAAGAAGCTCGGGAGCACGAAGGCCAGTGCGAACCCGGCCCACATCAGCCGGTTCTTGAAGAAGGACCCCTCCTCCCGCACCATCTCCAGCGGCAGCTGGGTCAGGGGGAAGACGAGTCGTTCGTGCTCTATCCACTGCTTGCGCATAATCACCATCATGCACACCATCACGAAGTACACCGAGAGCATCAGGCTTCCCCAGGCCAACAGCGGCCGCACCCAGACCCCCCAAGGTATAGAGGCTCCCTTCGGCAGGGCCTCGTAGAAGTACTTGATGGCCGAGAGGTCGTCCGGGACCAACCAGCTCGGTATATACGGCCATATCAGCTCCTCCCAGCCGTTCTCTGGGGTGGCGTAGTAGAAAGCCCCTGTCATAACGGGCAGCAGGTTGGCCACCAGACCCCAGGTGGGGATGGCCGAGGCCACGATCATCATAATGTACACCGCTATCAGCTCCGGGGTGGAGAGCGCCCAACCTCTGTGGAGCTTCCGCAAGAGGCGGTTCATCCCGGTGAGGATGAAGAACAAAAAAACCGCACCGGCCGTTATGAAGTCAGCCGACATCCCGGCCGTGTGCAGCATCAGCACGGTGTAAGGACAGGCGATGCTCAGGAAGAAAGAAAGCAGGACCCCCACGGCGAACGCCCGGGCTGTGAAGGCCCTTTGGACCTCCGCAGGGGGGCGCCGATCATCCATCTCACCTCCTTCCG
>DTYK01000255.1 GCA_012961925.1 Candidatus Latescibacterota bacterium | reverse complement strand
GGAAGAGTTCTTTTGAACTCTGACATTGCTATACGGGGAAATATCAGTTGAGATTAGCACTTATGCAACCAACTTTTAACCCTTGGCTAGGATACTTTGATTTAATTGATTATCTGCTCCTGCTGGGTTAGATAGAGGGCCTAATAGATTAAACAAGGTTCTGACCCCCATTTCCTCGAAAAACAATTTCTGCATGAAAACCCCCTCCGATTTTCGAGACAAAAAGTAACCTCTACGACGGCCGATGAGCTGGCGGAATCATAGACAAAATAACAGATTTTTTTCGTAATAGAAAGAGAAAAACCAAAAGAGCAGAAAAAGTCATATCAACAAACAGCGAGCAATTACCCCCCCTCACATGTCTCGATATAAGGGCAGGTGGGATAACATCCCTCAGGCTTGCCAGGGTCAAGCTCCTCATAGACCATCCTCATTTTCTCGTCCCGCTCCTCGATAAAATTCTGCCTCAACTCATCATCAATGAGATAGAAATTCCGCTCCAGCAAAATCCTCTTTCCTCTAAAATATGCATAAACAGTGCACCCGATGTCAACCGGAAATTCATACATCGCCTCCATCACCAAACCATAGCCGGTGGTCGAAAGACGGTGAAAATCCCTCTTGACGTCAAATTTGAGGTCAAAAATTACAGGTGTCGCAAAGGTGAAGGCGTCCACCGAAAGATGAGAAGAAAGCCCCAGAAAGGCCCCATCAAGCTTCTGCTCCACAACCACTGGTATAGCATGGAAGACCAACGAATCTTCGTTTATATGAGGTTGCGTCGAAAGCAACTCCTCGACTTTGGAACAGATCCTCGTAGACTCAAATTCCCATAAAATCTTCACCTTCTCCTTAATATCTCCAGCCTCCTCCTCCGATAGCCTCTCTCTGAACTCCTCCACGGCCGCATAGTCGGGCCTGGCAAGATCCTCCTTGACCTCCAAAAAGTTGTCGATCCCTTTCTGGTAGATGAACCTCTTTGCCCTGGTTATGACCTCAGCCACTGTCTTATGGAGTATCGCCCCTTCGATCATAGGGATATTAGGCTGCCCTTCGACCGACAATACCCTCCTCAAATAGAGATCCCTCCCAGTAGGGCAGTACCGGTTCGCCACCTCGAAGAGGCTCAGCTTTAGATCATATATCGGCTGAAGAGGAGGTTGATGCCAGTTCCAGCCCCGCAGTTCCCCAGAAACTGGCTGTGATCGCGCCCTGGGAAGGAACCCGCCAAATAGTTGCTTCCGTTCCTCCGAATTAAGAAAGTACATATCCTGTTTCCTTCCAACCTTGTCCCGCAGTCTTGAGGGCTACTTTACAACTATTGCAAGGCCCTGCTCAATTTTCTCACCTCTTCCGATCTTATCCCGGGATCTTGGGGTTTACCTTGGCTTAGGATGAAATCTCCGACCTCGATGCCGGTCCTTGTAAGTTATCCGGTCACGTTTGTACTTCCTTCAGACATCGCCACACCAGATTCTAAACTCACAATCCCGACATCTGCTCCTGGATCTATTTGCGGACGGCATAATCTCGCCCTCGACTATCCGGGCCATCCGGGTGATTATCTTCTTCGCATAATCCCTCATGCTCTGGGTGATGTCAACCGCATAGGTCCTCTTCACAGGGATCAGATGGATAAATCCTCGTCTGACCGGCTTACCAAACTTCTCTTCCACCAGCAGTGAATAGGCGGTGAGCTGATATCGGTGGTTTGCTCCCGGTGGTCTGGTGGAATCCTTGAAATCCACCGGATAGTACTGGCCATCAGAGATGATGAGCATGTCGAGGATACCTGAAAGGCCCAATCGGTCAGACTTCAGATACAGTCGGAAGTGACGCTTACCCTCCTCAAGGCCGTAAATCTTCAGTTTTCTTCTCTCTTCTAATCCCTCTGCTCTGAGATGCTCGTCCTTGCCGAACTCCATCTTGAAGGTCGGTTTCTTATCCACAGGCATCACATAGGTGAAATAGATGATCCTGGGACAATAGAGGAACTGTTTTATGTCCGAGACAGTGAAGATCATTTTTCAGAAAGCTGCCTTGTTCAATATTTCGTATCTCTTTCCCCTCCCGCAATCTCGTTCATCTTCGAGTCCCATCAGACGACGGCATGCCCATTCCGCCTCAATATTTCATCTCCCCGACCACGATCTCCTTCATCAGGCCGAAATCCTTGTCGCATATTGGGAAAAAGTTCACCTTCCCCCTGTTTTTGCCAAGGATCTTCCGGATCCTTTTCTCCAGTTCCTGACGACGGTTGTGACCGATCTCCCCTAAGAAGGCGCTGAACTGGATCCTGGACAGGCCGTAGTCCTTACAGGCGGTGATCACCCGGTTCCGGATCTTGTCAGACTCTATGTCATAGACGACCAGAGTATGCATCACCCAGACTCCCGATAGGAGGCTTGCGTTTTTTCTGATCGATAAAACCCAGGGTTTAATCTTACCCTGTGCATCACCAGCTCCCGATAAAGGGCTTATACTTCCGCTCTCCCCTGAAGAACATGGCCAAGTGCCGGGCCTGCATCTGGATGATCGTCCGAAGTTTATGCGTCTTGCCTTCATAACGCTCCTGGCCTTCGAGCCGGTCCAGGATCTTACGAGCGAACTCCTTTCTGGCCCCATCGGAGAGCCGTTCCTCTTCCATTTTCGGTTTATATCCGCGGTTGACAAGTCCGAAGACGGTTCGATCCACCACCTGCTGGCGGAATTCCTCGATGAGGTCTAAGACAAGGGACGGCTTGCCAGGCCGATCAACGTGCAGGAAGCCGGCGAAGGGATCGAGTCCTGCAAGCTCGATAGCTCCCCAGACCTGCGCGTAGAGCAGGCCGTAGCCGTAATTGAGGAGACAATTCACCGGATCGGTGGCCCCCCTGTGTTCCCTTCCCTCAAAATCGACCTCCTCGGGGACAAGCCGGGTGAAGACCTCCCAGTAGATCCTCCCAGCCCGCCCCTCAATGGATAGAAGTCTCTGCCGGTCGTCGTCCACGTTGGAAGGATTCCCACTGCAGGTGAATATCTGGCTGCTTATCCCCTCCACCTCATCGACGGCCTGTCGGATCTGGTTGTAGGTCTCTTTGTCCCTCTCTTTTCGATACTTGGCAAAATACTTGAGGATGGAGGCCTGATTTCCCAGCTTTCCCTTCACCACCATGCGGGCAAACTCCAGGCCCCTGGCGTCGATGTAGGCAAGGATCTGCTCCCTTCTGGTCTTAACTGTGCCAGACAGCTCCGGCGAGGAGAGCCTTGCGTAAGGTCTTCCTCCGTAACTGAGGAAATCAATGGCTATTCCATGCTTGACGCACTCCTGGATGAGGTTTGCCGAAAGGGAGACCCCTGGAGAGGCGATGACGATCCGCTCCACTTTAAAGAAGGGATACTCTTCCACCGTCTTCTTGCCTTCGGTCCCCTCTTCATTGGGTCTACGGGTCCTGCGATTCCGATATCGGATCTGGATCCTTCCGCTCTCCCTGCCCAGGAAGGCGCCGAACTGGTCGATAACGATGACCTCTTTATCGCTCATAGCTAAGTATGCTTTGGCCTGGTTCCAGGGCCCTTGAGTCGGCCCCGGGATTCACGCTTATTTGCGTCGCTTATGGCTCAACCTGTACTGGTCGGGCCTGAAGGTCTTGAGCCGCCGGAGGAATTCATACCTATTCGTATCACTCATAGCTGATCCTGTACTGCCCCAGTCCGAAGGTTGTGTTCTTCCCCACATGTACGTATTGACCCATCCTGAGGAAGGGCAGAAACGGGGCAAGATCACCGCTGTAGATGATCTGCCCTTTATATCCTCCCAACTGCATCTTTGTCTTCTGGCGGGATGAGTAGCGGGTCCAGTCCCTGAAGGAGAGGAAAGATTTCTCTGCCTGGATTGACCTGGCCTTCTGCTTCAGGGCGAGGTGGTCGACGTCGAGGGGCCCTCCGCAGTGGAAGAGGCTCAGGGCCTGGATACGTTCGAGCAGACGGCTGAAAAACGAATGGAAACCCACCCCGGACCCGAGCGACCCTTCGCTTCTGATCCGGGTTGGAGTGAGGAATTCTATGGTACAGCGGGTAACAGGTGTGGTATCTGAAAGGTCGGCAAGGGTAAAGCTCCGATCAAGGTTTCGTACCATTTCATCCTCATGGGAGTATACAAGGCTCTCCTGGCCATCCTGGGAGAGAGCGTAGACACTATGTAGAAGGAATTTTCCCCGCCCGCTGCTTATTCCTGCATCACGGGAACGCGGCCAACCCGACGAGCGGGCTTGGGCCAGAGGTGAGTGGTCCGGGGCCAAAGGTGCACGGTCTTGAGTCGGGAGGGATTTCCCGCTGCCCTTTCTCATTCCCGTATTGTCCGGTTCCCTGTGGGTGGGGTAGGATCCTATACCCCTTTCGGGGCTCTTTCTCCCGATTCCCACAACACCCAGTTCTTTGAAGGTCACCAGAAAATAGGGCAGGAGGTCTATCGCTCTTCCGATCAGGATGAGTCCGAAACTAAATACTTCGTCTTTGTCGAGGGTGTCCCTCGGACCGAGAGGTGGTTCAAGGACGAACGGTCGGGGCATGTCTCTGAGCCTTTTTATCCTGATCTCCTCCGGCGGCTGTCGGGTTTCGAAGATGTACGCATAGGGGCAGGTGACTTTAAGGAGGCAGTCGCGACAGTCCTGGACATCCCGGTTACTGCAACATATTCGCCTGAGAATGCCTCCGAAGGCCCCCCGAAAAGTCGAGCCTTTATACCGTGGTAGCTCGATCTGTGTCAGAGCCTTCAGCTCAAAGCGGTACTTTGCCACCCTGAAATTCTCTGCCCCTTTGTGGATCATGGAGAAACCTCCTGAGATGGTTTATCTAATCGGCATCTTTTCACTTAGGTGATGTCTATTATATGCTTACAAGGCGGTTTGGAGGGGAGAAGGTTGTTTCTTTGAGGAACCATTTTTCGCTTCTCCCGATCACCATGGTTGCGGTGGATGAGGATCTGGTTTTCAGTGCGTCGGCCTTTAAGGCACAGTTTTCGATTTCCTTTGCCGGTTGTATTGCCGTTACCATCGCCGTTAAACCTGGTGCAACCATTGTCACTGGACGCTCTGCGGCGGTATAGTGAAGCCGGAGCCTCAGTTACCACCGCCGTTAAACCTGGTGCGACTCTTGTCACTGGAGACCGGGCTTTAAGGCAGCCGGGAGCTCGTTGATGTCGAGTGGTTGAGGTGATGGATTGTTGGCAGAGCCTCGCCACGTAAATCTGATGCATAAGAAGGTCATTGACATCGAGTGGCTGAGATGATGGGGCCGTCCTTTATCATGACCTGGTCTGGTCAAAACACATCCTCAATCGATATCTACTGCCTTATATACTGTTCACTCTCCTGTCAGTCTCTCTTCCAGGGCCCTGGTCAGATCCTCAGCCAGGTCAACCATTTCGTCAGCCTCTTTTTTTCCTAAACGTATATGGGGTTCATATCTTGCCTGATTTCGCACGCTAAGTCCTCTGTTCAACCTTCTTCCCAGTTCCTTTGGCAGAGAGCCATCCTGAATGTATAGCTCGCTGAACCTGTTAACCACTCCCCGGTGAGAGCATGGGAGCTCTTCCAGTTTAAGGATAAGAAGTCCTTTGGCAGACAGCTCAGCGGCGTTGTAGGCCAGGTCGGCCGCAACGCGGTAGTCTTCAGCCTCCATATTCCGCTTTGCTGCGTCCAGGTAATGACCTGCTATCTCGAGGTATCCCTGAGCTTCCGCTCTTCTGATTTCTTTCTCCTCCATTGTGTAGATCTCCTTTCCTTCCTTTTTCACCTGCCACACCAGGTAGGAGGTGGGGAAACGCCATTCGTCCAGGCAATGAACGATGGTTTCCACCCCCTCTTTCTGTTTTAAGAGGGTTTCAAAGGCGGCGTCCGAACACGCCTCGGTCACCTGTTCCAGCTTGCTCGAGGCAATCACCATCAGGTCGATGTCGCTATCCTTTCCGGCGGAGCCTCTAAGAACACTTCCAAAGAGCACGATTTTGGCGACAGCTTCTCCCACTTCGCTGGAGAGCAAACGCCTTGTAAAATCATCGATAGCTGAGCGCTTGTTGATCAATCTGCTCATCTCCTTC
>DTYK01000254.1 GCA_012961925.1 Candidatus Latescibacterota bacterium | reverse complement strand
CGCTTTCACTGACCCAAATCTCCTCAGAAGGATCATCTTACGCACCTGACCGATTCCAGGGATTCGATCAAGCACCGAAAGGGAGGCCCTTTTACCCCTTAGCTTCCGGTGATAAGAGACGGCAAACCTATGAGCTTCATCCCTTATATGCTGAAGGAGCCTTAGGGTGGATGACGCCTTTGGGATCATCTGGGGATCCGGTATACCTGGGACGAATACCTCATCCAGCCTCTTGGCCAGGCTGATCACAGGCTGATCGGTGATCCCGAGCTCCTTCAGCGCAGCCAGTGCGGATGAAAGATGACCCCTCCCCCCGTCAACTAATAAGAGATCTGGCAAGTCCCGCCCTTCTTCTGTGAGCCGGCGGAATCTCCTGTACACGACCTCTTTCATCATTGCAAAGTCATCCTGCCCCTCGACCGTACTGATCTTGAAGCGCCGGTATTCACTCTTCCTGGGCCTACCATCACTGAAACAGATCACCGAGGCAACGGCATCCGTCCCACCGAAATTTGAGACGTCGATGGCCTCGATCCTCCTCGGTGGCATATTCAGCTTCAAGTCTTTCTGAAGAGCTGCCACAGCATGCGGAATCTGTCGTTCAACCCTCTCCCTCTTCAGCCTCCACTCAGTCAATAGAAGCTCAGCGTTTTTTCTTGCCATCCCAACAAGCTTCGCCTTATCACCCCGCCTGGGAACTCTAATGATGACCTTCTGGCCTCGCCGCTGGGAGAGCCATCCGCAGATAGTCTCTTCTTCATCGATGTGGCATGGGAGATGGATTTCCCTTGGGACAGTTGTGGCACCAACATAAAACTGCCTGACAAAGGCCGAAACAACCTCATCATCGGGCGAGTCTTTCACGCCGCTAAGATAATAGTTCTTCCTGTCCAGGAGTTTGCCATCCCTGACCTCCATAACGACGCCCATCGCATCGTCATTCTCCCGGGCAATAGCTATTATATCCCAGTCCTCTCCCGAAGTTGTGACCACCTTCTGCCTGGTGGTCACGCTCTCGAGATCGGCCAGGCGGTCGCGGAACTCGGCAGCCAGTTCATATTTAAGCTGCCGCGAGGCCTCCTCCATCTTCTGACGCAGGATCTTTGCCAGGGTATCCGACCTCCCCATGAGGAAGAGCTCGGCTTGCTGGACCAACCTGCTATACTCATCTGAAGATATAGCCCCCTGACATGGGGCAGGGCACCGCTTTATATGGAAACTGAGACAGGCACGGGGAGGACGATGTTGGGGGAGGTCCCAGCGACAGTTCCGCACCGGGAATATCCTGCGCAGGGTTTCAAGCGTCCTTCGCATCGCTTTCACATCGGTATAAGGACCAAAATACCTGGCAGCATCCTTTTTCATCCTCCTGGTGACATAGATCCTGGGGAAAAGCTCTCTTGTCACCGCTATGTAGGGGTACTTTTTGTCATCCTTGAGGTTCACGTTGTACCGAGGCTTATGCTCTTTTATGAGGTTTGCCTCGAGTATCAGGGCCTCAACCTCCGTGTCGGTAACTATGTAATCAAAATCGCTAATTCGACCTACAAGTCTGTCCAGTCGGGGATGGCCAAGCCGGGATTGTTGGAAATAGGATCTCACCCTGTTTCGCAGGGACGCCGCCTTGCCGACATAGATGATCTCCCCCCCGGAGTCCTTCATCACATAGACCCCTGGCCTTGCAGGAAGTGTCGAAAGCTTGTCTTTGATCTTCTCCCTGTCACCGTTCATAGATCCACTATCTCCGCCTCCATCTTCTCAAGATCCAGGATTGCAATTGTGGATCTCCCGTAGACCCATCCTCCACACTCCCCTGGGTTGACCACTAACGTAGATCCTTTACGGACGTCGACACGATGCGTATGCCCGTAAACAATTACATCGAACCTGTCGCTAAGTGAGAGGGCTTCGATAAGCGCAGGCTGGTGCATCAGGGCGAAGCATTTCCCTGAGTGATCAAACTCATGAACACCTACAAAGATCTTTCCGATCCCGGCAAATTTCTCGGTTAATAGGAGACGGTCCCCGTCGTTGTTTCCGAAGACGCCTATGAATTCCGCGTTCAGCCCTGAGAAGTCTCTGGAATTGAACGGTGATACAAAGTCCCCGGCGTGGATCACCAGGGCCACCTCCCTTTCGTTAAAGACCTGGACCGCCTTCTGGGTCTTATTCCTGTTGTCATGAGTATCAGCGATTATGCCGATCAGACTCCCGCCTCTCACCTATAGATACCCCCTTTGATTCTTTTTCCACATACCCGAATAAAAAATCACCGAAAAAAACGTTTCCTCTCGGTGACTTTGCGAAGTCTCCGTATTGCCTTCAGGACCTTTCTCCTCCGAAGCTCACTACGCTTCACATGGTATTCTCTCTTTCTTATGTCGGAGATAATTCCTTCCTCCTTGCACTGTCTTCTAAACCTCCTCAGAGCCTTCTCAAAAGGCTCACCTTCGTACACTTTGACCTTTGCCACATCTACCATCTCCCCTTCTCAGATAGTTTCTATTGCCGGGCATACGGCTTCTAACACCTAAACGCTAATATAACATCATACCTGCCCAATGTCAACAGAAATCGGACAAATTAAACAACATAAGGTCTGCTGATCAATGTCGGATGGCGCAGTATCCATAGCCAAAAGGCCTCCGGTTAAATGCAAGCCCGAAGGCCTTAACATCGACCATGGTAAATAGTTGCGAAACAGAACCCTCAAGCCCACCACATCTCCCCTGCGGCCTCGGTAAGCAGTACCTCCTTCAGGAATGTTACTGCCTTTGTGAACCCCTCATTTACCGACATCAGGCTGTCCTCGTGCTCGATGGAGAGGACATCATCATAGCCCACCATCCTCAGCGTGCTCACAAAATCCTTCCAGAAGTCATATCCATGGCCATAACCGACCGTCCTGAAGATCCAAGATCGGTTTATCTCATCGCCATAAGGTTTTGTATCCAGCACGCCGTTGGCCTCAGAGTTGGATGGATAGACCTTGCAATCCTTGGCGTGTACGTGAAAGATGGCACCACCCAGCTTCCTTATACAGGCGATGGGGTCCATCCCTTGCCAGAAGAGGTGGCTCGGATCGAAGTTGGCGCCTATCATATCCCCCACGGCTTCCCTCAGCCTCAGCAGGGTCTCAGTATTATAGACAACAAAACCAGGGTGCATCTCCAGGCAGACCCTGACCCCGTGATCTCTGGCAAATGCCCCGGCCTTCTTCCAGTACGGGATCACCTTCTTCTCCCACTGCCAGTTGACGACCTCAGTGAAGTCGTCGGGCCAGGGACAGGTCACCCAATTCGGGTATTTGGCATTTTCAGAGTCGCCTGGGCAACCCGAAAACCCTATGACACGGTCTACTCCCAATCTCTCTGCAAGCAGTACTGTCTTCTCAAAGACCTCGTGATGGGCCTTGGCAATCTCCTCCTGGGGGTGAAGGGGATTCCCATGGCAGCTCAGGGCGCTTATCTCAACTCCCCTGTCAGCAAGCAGACCCTTGAAGCTATCCAGCTTCCCCTTGTCCTCTAAAAGCTCAGACGGCTTGCAATGCGGGTCACCAGGGTAGTTGCCTGTCCCAAGTTCCACCACATTGACACCGTGCTTCGTGACATAATCAAGGGCATCCTCCAGCGACTTCTGCCCGAACAGAGCGGTGAAGACACCAAGCCTCATAGCATTACCTCCTCCTGTTATGACGGTTACTAACGAACTCTTCGACTTCCGACCGATAGGGTCTCACTCCAGCTCCGGAAAATAGGAGATGTGAAAGTTACACTCCTCACCTTTTTTCTTCACCTGCCATAAAGGGCCTTCCTGTGGGAGAGCCCTTCCGGGCTCGATGGACAGCCCGAATCCTTCGACTCACCCTCGAGGGTAGAAGCCCTCTCCCACTTATTCCTGTTTTCCATTTTGCATCTCTGGACCGTCAAAAATACGGGTCAGCTATAAATGGTATCTATATCAAACTCCATCCCATCCCTGGCAGCGATAACTTCAACCCCCGTTCTCTCCTTGATCCCGGCGGCAACCTCCCAGGGCCTGGCCCGGATCATGGTCATACCAAAGTGGCTTATTATTGCCACCTTAGGTCTGATAGATCCTATGAGCTTCTCGGCATCAGAGACGTTAAGGTGATCTATCTCCCCCCTTTCGTCCTCCTTATACCTTACGAGATTCAAAACTACCACATCGCCATTGTAGTGGTCTTCAAGCCCTTCGAAATATCGCGTATCTATGATGAAGGAAAGAGATAGAGCGTCGGTCCTCAGGTTCAATCCGTAAGTTTCCACACCATGAACATGTCTTACAGGGGTATTGAACCTGACCTTACCTACAGAGTATTCTCCTCTCTCCTGTAATGTCTCTATACTTTCCACAAATCCCCTAACATACCTGAGAATAACAGGGTCGTCGGATAGGGCATCCTCAGGGGCGAACAGATATCCCCTGCGTTTGAAGCCACCCTCGGTCATCGCCTCGATCATAATGTTAATGTCGGACGAATGGTCGAGGTGGCGGTGAGTCAGGATTATGGCATCCAACTTAGCCGGGTCGAGCTTGGGCCTGCTGGTGGCGCACTTGACAAGCGTACCTGGACCGGGATCTATCAACAGGTTGGTATCTGATAAGCTGAGCCAGAGACCTCCGGAGGCACGAAGCTGTCTGGCAACCACAAACCGCGCTCCGGCCGTACCCAGAAATTTTATGGTATTGGCCACCCGTTCTCCTCTTCAATCCACAACAGAATGCACAATGTTGCCACTCTGGTCAAGGATCCATACATCAGGGTCAGGATCACCGTCGATGTTACCGGTAGCAATCACCGTAAAGGTACTGTCACTCACCTTCCTCCACTCATAGGTGTAGGGAGTACAAGACTTTATCCGAATGAAGAGACCCGGATCGGATTCCCCGGGGGATAGCCTATTGACAAGCCTCCCTCCATGAACCCCCACATAGGTGCCGTTTTGCTCCCAATAAGCCTGTTCCTGAAGGAAGATCTGCTGAAGCATCAGCTTCGCATGCCTGGCCTTTGTGATCTTAGGTGAATTTGTAAACTTCGGGATGGCCAAAAGGATTAGAAGTGCCAGGAGCCCTAACAAAATGAAAAACTCCTTCTTTCTTTGAGCACGTTTTAACACAGGCATCAATCCAGAACGCGTATAAGATAGAGAACTGCTATCAAAAACAGGAGCACCCACAGGAGGGACTTCACTCTACCAGCCTTGCGTGGAGACACCCTCCGGAATTTAAATCTTCCGTGCCCGACATCCTCCCTTCTCTTAATGGAAAATGTCCTTCGCCCTTTCCCTCTCACCGG
>DTYK01000253.1 GCA_012961925.1 Candidatus Latescibacterota bacterium | reverse complement strand
TAAAAGCGATCCTGGATCTCGGTGCGCGGCCAATAGTGGCTGAAGGTACAGCTAGTCGGTGGATGGGGACAACAAATCTACAGGCTCCATCAACTTAGGTTTGCTCAGGCTAAGGGATTGGGCAACTTTGAAATGGATAAGGTTACTGTGAAGGGGGCATCATTCGATGAGTTATCAGCCCCATTTGTTGTTCCTTATACGGAACAATAACCCTCAGGAGGGAGTCGATGAAATTTACAAAGATATCCTTGCTCATAGTCATCGCCCTGTCGTTTATGGCGTCAGGGCTTTTTGTCCTGGAATATCCGGCCCAGGCCATGAACGAAGAGGAGGCGATAGACTTTATCAGATCCTGCCGGAATTCCCCGGATAAGATGCCCAATTTGCGACTCATCTATTTGAAGCTCAGACTCCTTCAAGCTGTGAACAAAGCTGAGGTCGATACGGAGAAAGCGAAGTATGTTAATTATGTCCATGGTTGTCTTAATGAAGATGGTGGTTATGGGTTCTGGCCTCAGGATGTCTCAACGGTAGAGGCCACCTATCAGGCGTTGGTGGTTCTGGATATGCTTGGCAGCCGGCCGCAGCATCCCCGCCGGACTGCGGAGTTCCTGAGGTGCCGGCTGCCAAGCATTGAATCAAGAGCCAGGAGGTACGTCTATGTGAAATACGGGGAGGAGCTGTATCAAACCCCAAGTTCATGTTAGGGCTGTGGGAGCCAAAAGACGCACACCACTTTGTTGGGGTGATGCAAAAGTTGGATGGTGAATTTGAATATAATTTGTGGTTAAAGACCCCTGTCCGCTGGATTAGCTGGCAGGTTAATAAGACCAAAGGTCTTCACGGATGGCTGGAAGGGGCCTATTACGCCAGCGAGTTGATCAAATATTTTAATACCAACCTCCCCCAGCTCGAGAAATTCAAGGCTGGCTTTGGGAATCATCTACCGCAAATTTCGTGCCCTGGAGCTGCTTGGGGGGAGATATCAGCACATAAAATATTATGAAGACCTCCTGGACCAACTACAAGATCCCGACGGTGGGGTCCGGAAACCTCTGGATGTTCACAGTAATCTTTTCGACACCTCTCTTGCCCTCCAATTGGCGAGAATTCTACGAAGAATGCGCTAATGCGTTCGAAGGCGGTCTTGGTAGAGTCAACTACTCGATCAAATTTTTCAAAGACCACCTCTAACAGGTACCAGGGTTCTTTGGTTCTTTAAACGGTAGGGGCGATTGTTCCCAAAAGAGGAATGAAGGTGGGATATTAGAAACAGGAGGTTATAGCTATGAGTAAGGCAATGAAGAGACGTTCGCTTTGGTTAGTTGTAGGGTTGGGCGTGGCCCTCGCCGTGCTTGTAGATGTGTGGCGGGCCGATCGAACACGTGTGGCGCGACCTTTCCTTCCCACAGGCGTAGTGGCCTCCCCTGGAGCCAAGTCCGTGGTGGCCATTGTGGGTTCTGATGATGAGGACCTTTCTCGTCCTGTTCCTCTCACGGTGAGTCCTGAATACGCCGACGATCCGCACAACGACATGGCGGCCAGGCTGGACAAGGAGCAGATCGAGGAGATGGTGTACAAGGCCCTGAACCTAGATACGTCCGAACGATCCATCAGGGATGTGGTGGAGCCGGGTGATTGGGTGGTGGTCAAGCCTAACATCGTTACCTGCCCTGACGGGAAGAATATCCACACCGCATATGGACAAAAGGGCTGGAGCAGGGGGACCAACAGGGGGCAGGATCACTGGGGCCAGAACACAGACCTGCGTGTGGTGCGGGCAGTGATCAAATACCTGATCGAGGTGGATGGAGACGCCCGTCGGGTGACCATAGCGGAAGGCGGTGCCGAATGGTTCAAAGTGGACGAGCAAAATGCCAATCCTGGGCAAGAACATGACGGCTGGACAGTGCGCTGGGAGCCCTTCGACAGCCTTAGCTACATGGATATCATCGACGAGTTCAAGGATAACGAGAAGGGCATTCTCGTGGATATCGTGGACCTGAACTACGATGACTATGTGGATAAGGACGGGAGGACTTATCCGTGGACGGATCATAGCCCCAGGGGAGATCCGATCCCTGTACCCGACCCGAACGGCACGGGGGTGACCTGGCTTCAGCGGCCGGAGGGATACTACGTATCCAAGACCCTTTTAGAGTGTGACAAACTCATCAATTTTCCAGTGATGAAGACCCACAACATCCCCGGGGAAACCACCATCCATAAGCAATATGTCGGGACGTTCATGCAAAACGCATACGGCACAGGTTGGGGCAAGGGAGGGGTGCATGCTTATGGGAACGACAAGGTTCCAAATGGCTTTATAGACCTGTTCTCGTATCGGCCTACGGATTATGCAGTGGTAGAAGGCATTTGGGGTGTAGAGGGCAACGGCCCCCAGACCGGCGATGACATCAAACTTAACGTGATCATAGCCGGTGGGGATCCGGTGGCCACCGAGGCAGTGACGGCCCAGGTTATGGGGTTCAATCCTTACGACATATACCACCTGCATCTTTCGGCAGCAAAGGGTTTCGGTACCTGGGATATGAATCAGATCGAAGTCATAGGCCGATCCATCGAGGAGGTACGGCGGACCTTCCGAAAACCGAGCAACTGGATCTTAGGGCCGATGGGGATTACCCGCTGGTTGATCAATGGTCCGTATGAAGGGACCTCGATGGATATGGACTACCTGGGCGGAGAGGGTATGACGGTTCCGAAGGAAGGGGATGTGGCCAACGGCCACGCCTGGCAGGTGGTGGAGTGTGACCTTCGCGACCGATCCACCCTATCGCTCGGAGAAGGCAGCGGGTTGATCAACTATGCCTTCACATGGGTCAAGTCCGACAGTCAAAGGACCGTACGTCTGGTCGCAAAAGGCGATGACAAGATCAAGCTGTGGCTGAACGGAGAGCCGGTGGTTGATAGCGGGAGGTCTTTCATCAACGAGTCCGTCACCCTGGACGAAGGCATGAATACCCTCTTGGTGAAGGTGCTCAATACGGTCGGGAAGAGTTCCATGGAGGTTGTATTCCAGGATGATGACCGGAACACCCCCATGGGCGTTCAGTATATGCTGGCTCAGCCGGTTACGGCGGTTGAAGAAACGGAGCAGTTGAAGCCCTTCACCTCCAAATTATCACAGAACTATCCCAATCCGTTCAACGCCAGCACCTGGATCTCCTTTGAGCTGGCCCGGTCCGGCCATGTCAACCTGACAGTCTATGACGCCACAGGCCAGAGGGTGCGGACTTTAGTGGATAAGGACCTGCCTGCGGGCATCGGCTATAACTCATACTGGAACGGAAGGGATAGTCTGGGACAGGATGTGGCCAGCGGGGTCTATGTGTACAGGTTGACTGCCAACGGCCAGATCATGACACGCAAGATGGTGCTGTTGCGATAGGCCTACGAAAACGCGATTATTTTGGCTACTTTACTTCTAGCGAAGTCTTCAAGTTCAAACCGACAAGAGTTCATCACTTACTATCCCTCCTTTTCTTTGCTTCTCCAAGGAGAAGGAAGCGAGACTGGACGAAATTTTAGCATCTCTCCTATCAAGCGAGGTTAGAGGGTGTTGGAGATGGATTTTCTTAGGGAGATGGCCCTCTTGCTGGTTGCTCAATTCTATCGTCTGCTATACACATTTGAGGGCACCTACACGCAAGCGATCCTCGTAGCAGGATGGGATATACTCCGTCAGTTGTGGTACTATGTGATCCTTGGCATATTCGTCACCACTTTAGTATCCCTCTATCTCCCCCGCCAGAGATTGACCTCGCTGTTGAATCGCTGGGGTGCTTGGTCCATACCCCTCGCTTCGCTGCTGGCGATAGTTTCCCCTCTCTGTACCTTTGCAGTCATCCCCCTTGTGGCAGGCCTTCTCGCTGTGGGTCTTCCCGCTCCGCCGCTGGTCGCCTTTCTGGTTGCCTCTCCCCTGATGAATCCCACCCTCTTTGCTATGAC
>DTYK01000252.1 GCA_012961925.1 Candidatus Latescibacterota bacterium | reverse complement strand
GGGTGTGGGGCCTTTTTTCTATTGACAGTGCCGGGTCATTATGTTATTTTGTAATACATACGTCCTAAGAAAAAGAGATTAAAGGTGATAGAGAAATTTACCCTTTAGGTTTTCTTGTCCCTCTCAAAGGTGGGATGGAGAACGTTTTGTCAATCAACACAAAACGAATAAGATGGAGAAGGTTTATAATCCTCAGATAACGGAAGGGAAGTGGTACCGGTACTGGGAGGAACATGGGCTTTTCAATGCCGATCCTAATACCGGCAGGAAGCCTTACGCGATCGTTATTCCGCCTCCTAATGTCACGGGTATCCTGACCATAGGGCATGTTTTGAACAACACCTTGCAGGATATTCTTGTCCGCTGGAAGCGGATGCAGGGCTATGAAGCCCTTTGGATGCCAGGGACGGATCATGCTGGCATAGCGACGCAGAACGTTGTGGAAGAGGGGCTTAGGAGGGAAGGCGAAACCAGGCATGCTCTCGGTCGGCAGCGGTTTGTTGAGAGGATCTGGCAGTGGAAGGAGAGGTATGGCGGGATTATCATTGAACAACTGAAGATGTTGGGTTGTTCCTGCGACTGGAGACGTGAGCGGTTCACCATGGACGAAGGTCTGTCCCGTGCGGTACGGGAGGTGTTCGTCCGTCTTTATGAAAAGGGACTGATTTACAGGGGTAAATATATAATAAACTGGTGTCCACGATGCCAGACCGCTCTTTCGGATGAAGAGACCGTGCATCAGGAAGAACAGGGAGCACTTTGGTACATAAGGTATCCGATAAAGGACGATAAGGGTTATGTCACAGTTGCCACCACCAGGCCTGAGACGATGCTGGGCGATACGGCTGTTGCTGTTAATCCCGGTGATAAGCGGTACAGTCGCCTTTTGAGAAAAGTGCTCCTTCTCCCCATTCTCGGCCGTGAGATACCTGTGATAGCCGACGATCTCGTTGATCCTGAATTTGGCACAGGAGCTGTAAAGGTCACGCCAGCCCATGATCCCAATGACTTCGAGATAGGTCACAGACACCACCTACCGCAGGTGATCGTGATGAACGAAGACGGTAGGATGAACCAGAACGCAGGACCTAAATATGAAGGCCTGGATAGATATGATTGTAGAAAGAGACTGGTTAAGGATCTGGAAGATCAGGGGTTATTGGAAAGGGTTGAGAGTCATACCCATTCGGTGGGCCGTTGCCAGAGGTGCAAAACGGTACTTGAGCCCTATCTGTCCGACCAATGGTTCGTGAAGATGAGACCGCTGGCTCAACCAGCGATTCAGGCCGTAAGGGAAGGGCGTCTCAAATTTTATCCAGATCATTGGACCAAGACTTATCTCCACTGGTTGGAAAATATCAGGGACTGGTGTATCTCAAGGCAGCTCTGGTGGGGTCACAGGATACCTATCTGGTATTGCGACAGCGGTCATCAGACGGTTCAGAGGGAGGAACCGGAGAGATGCAGCCGGTGTGGAAGTACCCATCTCGTCCAAGACGAAGATGTGTTGGATACCTGGTTCTCTTCATGGCTGTGGCCGTTCTCAACGATGGGGTGGCCTGAAGATACCCCGGAATTCCGGGTCTTCTACCCCACCGACGCCTTGATAACCGGTCCGGACATCATCTTCCTCTGGGTTGCGAGGATGGTGATGGCTGGCTATGAGTTTACGGGGAAATGTCCCTTCTCGGAGGTTTACTTCACCAGTATGGTACGGGATATCCAGGGACGAAAGATGAGCAAATCCCTTGGAAACTCGCCTGATCCGACCTCAGTAATAGAACAATACGGGGCAGATGCCCTGAGGTACACCATTGTAGAGATTTCGCCCCAGGGACAGGACGTTTATTACTCGAATGAGAAGGTGGAGATCGGCCGTAATTTCTGCAATAAGATCTGGAATGCTGCAAGGTTCGTGATAACAAATCTCTCCAAGGAAGGTGATACTGAGCTCCGGGGCTTTGTTTGCCCGCCCTCCTCCCTTACTTCAATGCCCGGATTTGAGCTATCCGATAGGTGGATCCTGAGCCGGTTGTGTCGAACCATCTCTTCGGTCACCGATTCGCTGGAGAGATACAGGTTCAATGAGGCCTCAAGTTGTCTCTACAATTTCTTCTGGCACGAGTACTGCGATTGGTATCTGGAACTGGTGAAACCTCGTCTTTACCGGTCCGGGGATCAGAGCAAAAAGAAGACGGCTCAATGCGTGATGGCCACTGTGTTGGAGGCCATGATGCGGCTTCTTCACCCGATCATGCCCTTTATAACTGAGGAGATATGGCAGAGGTTAAAGGGGCTCAAAATCCAAGAGTCAGGGGTAGACGATGACAAAAGTATTATGGTCACCACGTGGCCAGCGGCTGATCCCTCTCTGATCGATGAAGATGCCGAGATAGCGATGGCCCTACTCCAGGAGATTACGGTGGCGATCAGGAATATCAGGGCCCAGATGCGGATTCCTCCCTCAAAACCGGTTAATGCCATATTGAGTCCGTCATCCGAGGGCCTGTTGACGACCATCAAGGAAAATCACAGTTACATCGAAACCCTGGGCAAGGTGAGGAACTTATCCGTAGATTTGGACGTCCGAAGGCCTTCTCATTGTGCAACTGCTGTGATAAGGGGCGTTGAGGTCTTTGTCCCCTTGGAAGGCCTGATCGATCTCGACAGGGAACGGGATCGGTTGGAAAGGGAGATCGATCGTGTATCGGCTCAACTCCAACGTGTTTCGGCAAAGCTGAAGGACGAGGATTTTCTTAAAAAGGCTCCTGCCTTGGTGGTGGAGGAACAACGGCGGAAGGCAGAAAGCTACAGGGAGGATCTGAGAAAACTGATGAAAGGCCTGGAGGCCCTGAAATAGATTGCGACGGCAATATGTTCGAGGCAAGGGTTAAGGTTGGGAATAAGCTCGGTCTTCATGCCCGTCCGGCAGCCCTATTGGTTCAGACTGCCGAAAGGTTCAAATCCCATATTATGCTGGTTAAGGATGGTCTTGAGGTCAACGCAAAGAGCATTATGGGTGTTATGATGCTTGCGGCTGAGATGGGCAGCGAGATCCTAATCAGAGCAACAGGAGAGGATGAGAGGGAGGCTGTGGAGGAATTGGTTTTGCTGGTTAAAAGCAAGTTCGGTGAGGAGTGAGCACCATGGTATTG
>DTYK01000251.1 GCA_012961925.1 Candidatus Latescibacterota bacterium | reverse complement strand
TATATTAAGATTATAAAGTTAATACATCGTCGGCAGGAAGTCAACAGGAAATTCCTGTGCGCCAGCCTCTTATTCGATGAGGCGGGACCGATGTTGATTCAGAACAGGCTCATCTGTGCCGTTGGGGCCTCTTCGGTGAAGACCTTTATCTTCCCGTAGACACCGTCATAACCAGGAGATATATCGACTTTCCCCTCTCTCACCTTCAGGATTCCTTCCACAACCCTTTTCGGGGCCGATCTTCTTAGTTGTTCCTCGCCGAGGTCGAGCAGAATGTTGAACTCGGTCCCGAGCTGCGTAATGAGCCTGTCGTACTGATCCTTCACTGCCATCGACTCGGTACCAACGCCGAGTGCCTCGCCGAGTATCTCGACAAGGGGGATCAGATGTTTGCAGGGCACGGCTCCAGGCGGTATAAAGTCCTCCGGTCTATCTGCAAGTTCTTCCACGCGGTGCATCACTCCGATCGTTAGCTTCCCCCCACAGACCGGACAACGTTTGCCTCTCTCTCTGGACTGGTGGGGAGAAAGACAAACATTACAGTTCCTGTGCCCATCATAGTGGTATTTCCCTTCCTGGGGAAAGAATTCAATGGTAAAAAGAAAATCGTTTTTCTCCTTGACTTTTATCGCCTTTATGATTTCTTTATAGTTTAATTCCACATCGAAGACGTTTGCCTCTCTACCTATCCTAGAGGGTGAATGGCTATCAGAGTTTGATACGAGGGCAAATCTATCTAAAGAGGTAAGTCGCCAGTTCATAGGTGGATCGGAGGAAAGGCCTGTTTCCAGGGCGTAGATGTTTTCGGTTTGATCTTCGAAACAGTCATCGACGCTATCGAACCCGGAATTAGCCCCAAAAAGGGAGAACCAGGGTGTCCAGACATGGGCTGGGATTATCAGACAATCTTCGTAGGTGTCCAGGACAAGCTTGACAAGATCCCTGGCACTCAAAGCAAGGTCCGGCCTCCCATCGACCCTTAAATTTCCGTATACTCGAAGGGACGAGTTGATCTTTTCAACAACCTCGAAACTCGGGGCGAGGATGATGTTGTGGATCCTCCTTCCCTGGCCATCCTTGCGAAAATTGTTGCAGACCTCAGCGGTGAGGATGAAGTGCGTCTCTCTGTATTTAAAAAGTCCATTACCAAGGGGCTGTAGCTTGTTCTTCAATTCGGACAGCCAGTCCGGATGGGTAAAATCCCCTGTACCCATAAGGCTGATCCCTTTTGCCCTTGCGTAAAGGTCCAGATTCTCCACATCCATCTGGCTACTGGTTGCCCTGCTGTATTTGGAATGGATGTGCAGATCCGCTATAAACTTTGCCATAGCTTCTCCTCCTTGGGGTTCCATTGGGGAATCTTATATAAAGTTCCAGGATAAAATATACCAGATATGAGAGGTCATGTCAACATCATATTGTCATAGAGAAGGAGGCAGGTTATGTTTGAGAGAATAAAAGAGGACATCCAGACGGTCTTTGAGAAGGATCCGGCTGCAAAGAACGTGCTGGAGGTCGTCCTATGCTATCCTGGCCTCCACGCCATCTGGATGCACAGGGTAGCACACTGGTTTTATACCAGAAAAAGGTTTGTCATTTCCCGTTTTATATCTCACCTGAGTCGCTGGCTGACAGGGATTGAGATCCATCCAGGGGCCACAATAGGCCGAAAGTTTTTCATTGATCATGGCATGGGAGTGGTGATCGGCGAAACTGCCGAGATCGGGGATAACTGTTTGCTGTATCAGAGTGTGGTACTAGGTGGAACATCATTAAAGAAAGAGAAACGACATCCCACGCTGGGTGATAACGTTGTCGTAGGGACTGGTGTAACTATCCTCGGTGCTGTAAAGGTAGGTTCAGGAGCAAGGATCGGAGCAGGATCGGTGGTGATACACGATGTGCCGGAAGGGGCTACTGTGGTGGGCATCCCAGGCCGGGTGGTACAGGAGGAGAGAGAACCCATAATCGATCTGGAACACGGGCGGCTGCCCGATCCTGTTGCTGAAGCCATCCGCCTTGTGCTTAAACATCTCGACGGGCTGGAAGAAAGGATCAGGAAACTGGAGACGCTGGAAGGTATAACCTCGCAGATCGATCAATACGTGGAAAAGAAAAAGGAGGAGATTACGAGAGAATTCGCCGAGGAAAGAGCGAGAAGGAGGAATGAAAGTTAACGAAAAAGCGTTATTCCCCGCACCACCCATCCCAGGTTATTGGGTGTGTTCGTAAGGTTGGTATGACTTGTGGCCCGAGATGAAACCCTGCGCTTGAGCCGGAGTTTATGCTTTAGCATCTTAGGCCTGAGTCGTTGAACCGTCCGGCGAACGGAGCGGCCGTCCTTCCGCTCCCTCTGAGTCCGACCGGAGAGAGGGCGGGCCGGAGTTTATGCTTTCGCATTTCATCCCGGATAAGAGGTCTTCCCAAGCTTATAGATCGGGGATGAAAGTCTAAAGGTTTAACTCCAAGAATCGAAGTAAATCACATAATACTACGGGCCACAAGGTCTTGCGGTGTTAGCTGTCCTTCTTCTTGTCGTCGTCCATCACCTCATACTCGGCTTCCACCGCTCCTTCTTTCTTGGTTTCTTCTTTTGGTGTCTCTTCCTTCTTCTCCTCGCCGGCTTTCTGCTGGGCTGCTCTTCTGTACATCTCTTCGGCCAGTTTATGGGAGGCCTGGGTAACCTGGTCCATAGCCCTCCTGATGGCCTGGATGTCCGAGCCACCCATCACCTTTTTAAGTTCCTCAAGGGCGTCTTCAATCTTTTTCTTATCATCCTGCGAAACCTTATCACCGTATTCTTTAAGAGACTTTTCGGTGGTGTATACCAGTTGGTCTGCCTGATTTCTCGTTTCGACAAGCTCCTTCTTCTTCTTGTCCTCCTCGGCATGGACCTGTGCGTCTTTCACCATCCTCTGGATCTCATCTTCGGATAGACCGCTGGAGGACTGGATCCTTATGCTCTGCTCTTTCCCGGTTGCCAGATCCTTTGCCGAGACATGTACGATCCCGTTGGCATCGATGTCGAAACTTACCTCGATCTGAGGAACACCTCTCGGGGCCGGGGGGATACCAACCAGATCAAACCTCCCAAGGGTACGGTTGTCTATAGCCATCTCCCGCTCTCCCTGAAGGACATGGATGCTGACCGCTGTCTGGTTGTCAGTTGCTGTAGAGAAGATCTGGCTTTTCCTTGTGGGAATAGTTGTGTTCCTCTCTATCAGCTTTGTCATCACGCCGCCAAGGGTCTCGATGCCCAGCGAGAGGGGGGTTACATCAAGCAGAAGCACATCTTTCACTTCGCCTGACAGTACCCCTGCCTGGATCGCTGCCCCAACAGCCACAACCTCATCTGGATTGACCCCCTTGTGTGGCTCCTTTCCGAAAAGTTTGCGAACAAGCTCCTGTACGGCTGGCATCCGCGTGGAACCTCCGACCAGTATCACCTCATTTATATCATCTGGAGTGACATTGGCGTCCCTCAACGCCTGTTGGCAGGGTTCAGCGCACCGCCCGATCAGCTCCTCTACCAGTTGCTCCAGTTTCGCTCTTGTCAAAGTCATTTCCAGGTGTTTTGGACCCGACTGGTCGGCGGTGATAAAGGGCAGGTTGATAGTGGTCTGAAGGGTTGTGGAGAGTTCACACTTGGCCTTTTCAGCCGCTTCCTTAAGTCTCTGCAGGGCCATACGATCCTTCCGCAGGTCAATCCCGTGCTCTTTCTGGAATTCATCAGCTATCCAGTCTATCACCCTCTGGTCAAGGTCATCTCCTCCAAGATGGGTATCTCCATTGGTTGATAGCACCTCGAAAACACCATCTCCGATCTCGAGTATTGATATGTCAAAGGTTCCCCCGCCAAAATCGAATACGGCGATCTTCTCATCCTTCTTCTTGTCCAGTCCATATGCCAGCGACGCTGCGGTAGGCTCATTAATTATCCTGAGAACCTCCAGACCCGCAATTCGTCCGGCATCCTTAGTCGCCTGTCGTTGAGAATCATTGAAATACGCAGGCACGGTGATGACGGCCTGCTTTACCTCCTCGCCCAGATAATCCTCGGCCGTCTTCCTCATTGCCTGAAGTATCATAGCCGAGATCTCAGGCGGCGCATATTCCTCGCCCCCTGCCACCACCCTGACCCTTCTGAAGAGAAAAACCTAGTAGATGTTAAAGCTGCTTTGGCTTCAAAAGGAGACATCGCTTTTGCTT
>DTYK01000250.1 GCA_012961925.1 Candidatus Latescibacterota bacterium | reverse complement strand
GCATGAATCGACTCCTCTTTTTAGGGATGAATTTGAACACCTAAATATAAAGGAGAAGATTCATGCTTTCAACATCTTATACCATTACTCTACCCACAGATTCTTGTGACGAGCTAATTTACTTTTTGTCAAGTAGAAAATTCCATGGAATTGACTGCGTTACCCACAACGCATCAGTCGCTCATCAAGCTCTTTGTTGGGAGGTCTGTAATAGGGAGGTAGTCCGGCCGTACAGTGGGGTCTTAGTGGCGTCGAGCTTTAAAATAGCTCCAGGTGTATGTACTTCCGGGGGTTTTCCCTGAAATCTTTCACCAGACCATGGAGGTCGCGGGTCAGAGCCTCTATGTTATTGTAGAGGCGATCATCCGTGGAGAGCTTGCCTAATGTCCCTTCACCCTTCTCTATCCTCCCGAGGATCGATTCAAGGTAGCCGGAAGACCTGCTAAGTTTAGTCGCAGCCCCCCTTAAGGCCTCAGAGCTCTCCTCAAAGCTCCCAATGAGGTTCTCTATCCTCTCCCGTTGGGAGCCTGATAGCTGGCTGAGTTCCCTGGAAGTGGTCCTGAGGTTCCCCAGGATGGCCTCCAGTTCCCTGCTGTTTACTGCAGCTGCTTTTCTCATTTCACGGGCCATCTCTCGGATCTCGGAGAGGCTCCCCCTTATATCCTCCTGCATCCTCTCGTCGAAGGTGGATCTGAACTGGCTTAGGGTAACCCTCAGCTCCTGGCTTGCCTGCTCAATTGCCGTAGCCAATTCCACCACCCCGGGTTGATACCGTCCTGGAATGGTATCTCCTTCCTTGAGAAGATCCGGTCCCAGCCCGGACAGGATCTCAATGGACTTTTCACCCAATGTCCCGATGCTCTGAACCCTGGCGACTGAGCCTTGAGGAAGTCTTACGTTGCCCTTAAGCCAGAGGATGACCACCACACGGCCCTCTTTCAGCTCCATCCTTAGAATCTTACCTACTTTCAACCCAGCCACAGTCACCGGATCCCCCTCTTCCAACCCCCTCACGTTTTCAAGGGTTGTCCTGAGGGTGTAGCCACCTCCCTTGAGATGGTAGTCACTGAGAAACAGCAAGCCCAGTATGAGCAGAGCGATGGCTATGAATATGACCAGCCCCACCTTGGCCTCGGTTCCGAATCTCTGCATCAGACGGTCTCCCTGTTTATGAATTGTCTGACAACGCGATCCTCGCTTGTCTTGATCTGCTCAGGTGTGCCCACGAAATGAATCCTGCCGTTGTAGAGCAGAGCTATCCTATCCCCGATCTCGTATGCGGTCTCAAGGTCATGAGTCACGGCTATTGAGGTGACAGAGAGCCTATTCTGAAGTTCAATAATGAGCCTGATGATACCCTGTGCGGTTACAGGATCAAGCCCGGCTGTAGGCTCGTCATAGAGGACGATCTCCGGATCCATAGCAACCGCCCTGGCCAATCCCACACGTTTCTTCATACCACCGGAGATCTCAGAGGGTAACAACCTCTCTATACCGTTCAGTTCAACCACAGCCAAACATTTCTGGATCTTCTCCCTTATCTCCTTGTCAGGGAGTTTCGAATGTCTTCTAAGGGCAAGCCCAACGTTCTGCTCCACCGTGAGCGAATCGAAAAGGGCAGAGGCCTGAAAGAGCATGCCGACCTTCTTCCTGATATCGAGCAGTCGTTTGTATTTCACCTTCGTAATGTCTTCACCATCGATAAGTATGGAGCCCGTATCGGGTTTAAGAAGTCCGATGATCAGCTTTAACAGGACTGTTTTGCCGCAGCCACTACGGCCTATGACCACCATAGTTTCGCCCTTTTCCACATTAAGGTTCACTCCCTTGAGCACCTGGTTCTCACCGAAGCTCTTTTTCAGGTTCTCGATCGCTATCATGGTGCCGAAAACCTCACACACCCCTTTTTACCTTTATGAAGACCGGATCTATGTGACCGTCCAGCCCACCAAGGACGAAGTGGAAACCCCGGTCTTAAGGTAACCAAGTATTGCGGTTAAAGCAGTACTGAAGCTAACACATAATTTATTATCAGGATCGAAACACAACAGATCACCACAGTGTTGGTTGTCGCCCTACCGACGCCTTCTGCACCCCCGCCTGCGATGAAGCCCTGGTAGCAGGCGACAAGGGTGATTGTCAGTCCGAAGAAGAGCGATTTTATCAACCCGTATATCACATCCCAGGGGATAAAGAACATCCTCAGACCTTTAAAGAACTCATGGGAGCTGAGATTCATCGTTGAGGTAGCTACCAGCCATCCGCCGGTTATCCCTACCGCATCGGCGAATATCGTGAGCACCGGGAGCATAACCACCCCTGCGATAACCCGAGGTATCACAAGGTAGGAAATCGAGTTAAAGGCCAGTGACTCCAGTGCGTCTATTTGCTCGGTGACCTTCATAGTGCCGAGTTCTGCGGCTATACTTGCACCAACCCTCCCTGAGAGAAGCAGGGCTGTGAGAACAGGTCCCAGTTCCAGCAGGACTGATTCGCCTACGACGCTTCCTATCAGATATAACGGCGCATAGCCCCGAAACTGATAGCCCGACTGGACCGATGCCACCATACCCGTGAATGCCGAAGCCAGGACAACAATGGGCAGTGATCTGACCCCGATCCTCATCATTTGCGTACCGGTCAGGCTAACATAAGTACTAAAATCTGAGAGGGATCTAAGGATCTGGTATATGAGGATCGCAAATCCGCCTAAGTGGTTGAAGAACCGTATTGCTCCTCTCCCGATATATGTAAATGGGCCATTCATATGTAAGATGGTCAAATTGTTCAACATGACTCTTCCTCTTCCCCATACAGCAATGTCTTTGCCTTCTCGCCAACGCGGTACGAGATATGATCTACGACACTATAAAGTACAGGGACAACCACCAATGTTAACAGAGTAGCCGCAAACAGGCCGCCGATGACGGTGAGGGCCATCGGACCACGCATCTCGGATCCTTCAGAAGTAGAAAACGCCATTGGAACCATCCCCAAGATGGTGGTTCCGGCAGTTATCAGAATGGGGCGCAACCTTGTCATTGCCCCCTGGATAAGGGCCTGGTGTTTATCAATCCCTCGCCTGCGCAGTTGGTTCACATAGTCGATAAGGACAATACCGTTGTTCACCACGATCCCGGCAAGTATTATCATTCCTATAAAGGACACCATGGATATGGTCTTCCCTGTCACCAATAGTATCAGAACCACTCCGATCAGGGCCAGGGGCATAGTAAACATTATCACCAATGGATGGGAGAATGATTCAAATAGTGCAGCCATCACCATATAGACTAACAAGATGGCCAGGGCAAGCGCTTCCCCAAGGATGAGGAAAGTTTCCCTCATCTTCTCGAACTCACCGCCATACTCCAGAAAGTAGCCTGGGGGCAACCCCTTTTTCAGCGGTCCCAATACCGCCTTTACATCGGCCATAACACTTCCAAGATCCCTTCCGGAGACATTTGCAAGTACGGAGACCCTTCTGGTCTGATCCTCCCTCACAATCTTGACCGGACCCACACCATATTCAAATTTCGCCACCTGTCTCAGGGGGATCTTGATGCCGGAGCGTGAAAGCATGGGAAGATCATAAAGGTCCTCGAGGCTGGATCGATCATCCCTTTTGAGCTCGACCCTTATGTCGATCTCATCCCCTTTCTTCCTGAGTTGGCCGGCCACCCGGCCTTGCATGGCAGTCTGAACTGTTGATGCCACCTCCCCGACCGTCAAACCGTATCTACCTGCCCTGTCCCTGTCTATCCTTATTCTAAGCTCCGGCTTACCTTCTCTCAAAGTGGCATCTATGTCACGAAGTCCTTTTATCCCCTGGATCCGTCGTACTACACTCTCAGAGATCTCTCTCAGCTTTGCCAGGTCTTTACCGTATATCTTCACCTCAACAGGAGCTGCTAATCCGCCGCCCATCATCTGTTTACTGACATCGGTAAACTCAAACTTAGCACCCTGGATGCTGGGGATCTTCCTCCTTATATCCTCTACTATTTGAGCAGATGATCGATTCCGATCCTTTTTATTATAAAGGGTTGCCATGATCTCTGCTTCGTTCACACCGGAACCGGCTGTCCCAAAGGCCACGTCCATCCTTGTGGCCTCGCTCAGCCCACCCCAGGCCCCCACAACTTTGACGCCTGACTCCCTCATCATAATCTCCTCGATCTCACCGACGACCCTGTCCGTCTCCTCCAGTGAGGTGCCTACTGGCATATCAACCTTCATCGATATGAAATCGACATCGTGAGAGGGCATAAACTCTGTCCCCACAACCCCGATCACTATCAGAGCCATGGTGATCAAAAAAGCCCCCGCAGCCGTTCCCAAAACTGTCTTCCTGTGAGAAAGAGCCCACGCCAGAAGCCTCCCGTAACGATTTTTAATCCCTTCAAACTGCATCACGCCGAAGCTTCTTCGGTATTCGCCGCCCGTCCTTTTTTTCAACAGGATTGATGCGATCATCGGAACAAGCGTCAGAGCGACGAAGAGAGAACCGAAAAGGGCAAAAGAGACTGTAAGCGCTAACCCTCTGGACAACTTGCCTGCCACACCACTGGCGAATACCGTGGGCAGAAAGACCACCACCGTGGTGAGGGTGGCGGCAGTAATTGCCGTACTAACTTCAGATGCCCCGATCTTGGCAGCAGTCTTCCTGTCTTTGCCCTCTTCCAAATGGCGAAATATGTTTTCAATAACTACTACAGCGTTATCAACAAGCATCCCAACGCCAAGGGCGAGCCCCCCAAGGGTCATCAGGTTCAGAGTATAACCAACCGCGTAAACGGCGATGAACGTAGCCATTATGGAAAGAGGGATAGCAAGGGCGATGGTGAGCGTCGGGCGCCAGCTCTTTAGAAAGAAGAGTATCATTAAAACGGCCAGAATACCGCCTACTACAGCATTATTAGCAGTCCTGCTGGTCACCCGGCCTATTATATCCGACTGATCGAAGATGAGATGAAATTGAACATGTGGAGGAAGTATCCTCTTTATCCTTGCAAGCTCCTTTTTCACCTTTTTTGCAACCTTGAGGGTATTCGTTCCAGATTGTTTACCGACCATGAGCAACACGGAGTCCTTCTTCTCTATCCTCCCAAAGCTGCGGCTTTCCTTATGGGAATCGACAACATCTGCAATATCCTTCAGGTAGGTGGGCACGCCATCTCTGTTAACGGCAAGTACTGTGTTTGCGATCTGTTTTGCATCTTCGTATTCTCCGATAGACCTCACCAGGAACTCGGTATATCCGCTGGTTATATGTCCTGCTGGGAGGTTGAGATTTTCCGATCTCAGAATGCTGACGACCTGTTGCAGAGAGAGACCTCTTGCCTGAAGCCGTGCTTTATCAATCTTCACCCTGACCTCACGTTCAAGCCCTCCCATCAGCGCTACTGAGGCCACGCCATCAAGGCGTTCCAGACGTCCCTTCACCACGTCTTTCAGGAGTTTGCGTAGTTGCAGGGTGTTCATATGTTCTGAGGTGACACCGTAGAACATCACTGGCATCATGGACAGGTTGAACTTGACCACGAGGGGTTCGGTGATATCTCCGGGTAGCAGGTCACGGATCAATCCTATTCCATTACGGATATCCTGGGAGGCAAAGTCGAGGTTTGTACCCCATTCAAATTCAACCATGACCACCGAAACCCCCTCCTGGGAAAAGGAGTTGACGGACCTGACCCGGTTAACCGTGCTGGCCACCTCCTCTATCGGCCTTGTGATCAACTCCTCGATATCCTCCGGTGCTACTCCAGGGTACTGGGTCAACACAGAGACAACGGGGTAATCCATCTCCGGCAGCAGATCAAGTCCCAGCCGGCTTAAGGCGATGCTACCCAGGACGACCACGATGGAGATGAGCATCGTGACCGTCACCTTTCTGTTTACGGAAAACTCCGGTAGATTCATGGTTCCCTTCCAAGTCACTTAAAGAGAAAGCTTTCTTCGATTATGCCTCAGAACAAGGCTGTTAAACCTGGATCCGGAAAATTGAGCGCTGAAAAACGTCGGCCCCTCCTGCAGGTTCTAACCCTGCAGGAGGGGACTTAAATGCATCCTCACCGTCTTCATAAGGATAATCAAAAAGTGTTCGCTCGGTGTTTCCGAATCTGAGTTAAAAATTAAGAGATACACCAGAGGGGCTTCAGAGCGCTGCTGAGGGGCTCACCTCTATTCTTGCCCCGTCATGGAGTCCATAGTTCCCCTCGAATATCACCTCATCCCCTTCCTTGACTCCAGCAATGATCTCTGTGACCTCTCCGTTGCTCAATCCGGTCTCCACATATCTCATCCTGGCTTCATCGCCTTCCGCCAGAAAGACCACGTCCACACCATCCCGCTGAAGGATGCTTTTGGCAGGAACCAGAAGCACATCTTTATGCTCCTCGGTCACTATGTTAACCCGGGCATACATCCCGGCCCTCAATCCCAGGTCATTGTTAGGAACTATTATCTCGACCTTGAAGGTTCTACTCACCGGGTCTGCGACAGGGCTTATATTTGAAACCGTGCCGGTGAAGACCTTCCCCGGATGAGTATCAACCATAACCTGTGTGATATCCCCTACATCAATCCTCGTCATCTCCTTTTCGGAGATCTCAACCTGTATTTTGACCTTTGACAGGTCCATGAGGGTAAGTACGGCTGGCGTCGGCCCCATTCCTGCCATCATCGGATTAATCATCTCACCCTCATTGATGTGCTTTCCCGTGACTATTCCTGCGAAGGGGGCTTTCAACACGGCAAGCTCAAGCTGGTGTTCTGCCAGTTTAAGATTGACCCTGGCCTGTTGCAACTGGGCCTTTGCTGACTCATAGGAGAGCTGAACCTTTTCGAACTGTTGAGGAGAAATGGCAGATCTTTCGCGCAACGTTTGTGCCCTTTCCCAGTCCTTAGATGCACTATTAAAACCGGCCTGAGCGACATCAAGAGCGGCCTGGGCCTGTTGGAGCCGTAACTCTGCCGATCTGGTATCCAGCTTTGCCAGGACCTGGCCTTCCTTCACCCTATCCCCCTCTTCGACAAAGATGCGCTCGACCCTTCCAGCAATGTCCGGGACAATGTTGACCTTTCTCCAGGGATTAATACTACCTGTTAAAGGGACAAGCGTACGTATCTCCCCTCTCTTAACCTGTGTAACCTTCACAAAGGTGGAACCCGAACTTTCAACCTCGCTCCCCTCCTTACTGCTCTTACAGCCAACAATGCCGAGAAGGCTTACGAAGATGAACATAGCACATGTGCCCTTCCCCATCCGTACCACTCCTCCCTCCTTATCGATCATTGCGTCACGGTAGAGTACGGCTTTTACCGTGCCTTTAAAAAGGAGAACGTACATTCACCTGCAAAGGGCCTCTGCTATGGCCCGGCCGAATTCCTCCGCTGCCTGCGGTCCCTCAGCGGTAATGATGTTGCCGTCCGTCTCCACAGACCTTCCCGTATACAATACTCCTTTTGACCTGAGCTTACCCGTTTCGGAGGAAAACACCGTAGCCCTTTTCCCCGCCAGCAACCCGGCGTTGGCCAGGGTGACAGGGGCTATGCATATGGCACATAATAATTTATTGCCTTCAACCGCTTCCCGAGCTATACGATGGGCTGCAGGGTCATTCCAGTACTGGCTGGATCCTGATCCACCTACAAAAATGACCGCATCATAGTCCTTCACTTCCAGACGGTTGACTAACATATCAGGCTCCACCTTTGCCCCAAGCATCCCGGTGGCCGTTTTAGGGGAGGTTGATGCGACTTTCACCTCTGCGCCTTCACCTTCCAGTATCTCTTTTGGTCTCAACAGCTCCTCATCGCGAAAGTTCTTCTCGGCGATGATCATGACCACCTTTTTCCCAGCCAGTTTGGCCATTTTTACCCCCTTTATCTTTTACCACAGATCAGCAGGGGCTCCAAAAGAATTTCCCTCTTAGAGTTCACTTCCCAACAACAGTCTACAGCATCTATGACTATATCCCAGCATCATGGACGCTGACCCTGGTCTTCCTCCCGGACTTTTCGTAAACTACCCTGCCTGTTGCCCGGGCATAGAGGGTGTCATCGCCTCCCCTGCCCACATTATATCCAGGATAGATCCTGGTACCCCTCTGTCGGACAAGGATGGTACCTGCGGTTACGAACTGTCCAGCGAACCTCTTCACCCCCAACCGCTTGGCATGACTCTCCCTGCCGTTCCTGGAGCTTCCAACTCCTTTCTTGTGAGCCATGACTTCTTCACCTCCTCTATTTGGTCTTCCTGGTTCTTTCTGCCCTCGCTTTTATGTCTTCGATGAGGATCTGGGTGAAATCCTGCCGGTGTCCCGTCTTCCTCCGGTAATTCTTCCTTCGTTTCATCTTAAATACAGTTATCTTGTCGCCCTTCGTATGGGCGAGCACCTTAGCCTTTATCTTTGCGTTAGGGACAATCGGATCGCCGACGGAGGTCCGACCGCCCTCGGAGATAAAGAGGACATCCTGGAATTCCAGTTTCTCTCCGACCTCGGCGTCCAGCTTTGGCACCAGTAGTTTGTCGCCTTTCTGAACCTTGTACTGGAAGCCTGCAACCTGTACTATCGCGTACATCGACACTCCTTTTTTAAGCTTCAAATTTGTCTGTAATATCAACATCACCTTCCCATGAAAGGAAGCGGTAAGCCTCTATTGGAAGATCCGGATCCGGCTCCAACTGGATCCTTGTCTTAGTCGATTTCTTGAGCATTTTGAACCTCGCCTCCTTGTTTTCGAGCAGATATTCAGCAACCAATGGATGAGCTCGCAGGATCAGCTTACGCTCTCCAGATGTGGCCTGTGACCGTTTCAGCCACCTCTCGATCTTGGTGACCGTGGTATCCCGGCCCTGAACCCTTCCCACCCCGTTGCACAAGGGGCAAGGTTCACTGAAGGTGTAGAGCAGACTGGGCTTCACCCTCTGCCGTGTCATCTCCAAAAGGCCCAGATCGCTGATGGGGAGGACGCTGGTCTTAGATCGGTCCCGTTTCAGTGCCCCTACTAACTCCTCCCAGACCTTCCTCCTGTCGGCAGCCTGGGACATGTCTATGAAGTCTATTACTATGATGCCCCCGATATCACGCAGCCTCAGTTGTCTCGCTATCTCCCTGGCGGCTTCGATATTGATGGCCAGAGCCGTCTTCCCCTGAGTCAATTTGCCGGCATATTTACCACTGTTGACATCAATCGCAACGAGGGCCTCCGTATGGTCTATGGTGAGATAGGCACCTTTTTTCAACCACACCTTTCTATCCCAGGCCTTGTCTATCTCTCCCTCTATCTGAAAGGCATCGAAGATAGGGGTCTTCTCCGCGTAAAGTTCTACCCTGGAACAGAGATGGGGTGCCACCGATTTCAGATAGGAGAGGATCTGTTTGCACTCTTTCTTGGAGTCGATCACTACCCGGTCCACTTCATCAGTGAACAGATCCCTTATCAAGCTGAAGGTCATTCCCATCTCTCTGTGGATCAAAGCCGGTGCTTTTACTCTCTGCCCTTTTTTCTCTATTCTCCTCCATGTCTTAAGCAGGTTCTTAATGTCGCTTTCAAACTCATCCTTTCCTTTGCCCTTGGCCACGGTCCTGACGATGACGCCAAAATTTTCAGGCTTGACCTCACGGGCTACCCGTCTGAGCCTATCTTTCTCCGACCAGTCCTTGATCTTCCTTGATACTCCGATCCGGTTATCGTTCGGGAGGAGGACCAGAAATCTCCCTGGAAGGGCTATCTCCGCTGTAGCCCTTGGACCTTTGGTGTCAATCGGCTCCTTTGTGATCTGGATGAGCACCTCCTGCCCCTTGTGGAGCAGGTCCTGGATCGCCGGACGTTTCCGCTCCCCCTCCTCCTCCAGTTCATAATCGACGGCAACATCCGCGACATCGGAGACATGCAGAAAGGCGTTTTTCTGCGACCCTATATCCACGAAGGCTGCCTGCATCCCGGGCATAACCGACCTGACAACCCCTTTATAGATGTTTCCAACCATCCTCTCATGTTCGGGGCGTTCCACAAGAATCTCCATCACCTGGCCATCTTCAAGG
>DTYK01000249.1 GCA_012961925.1 Candidatus Latescibacterota bacterium | reverse complement strand
GGAGGGGAGGGTACGGGAGCATGCCATTGCTGTTAAACGAAGAATATTTCAAGGGCGTCTTGGTACAAAGAGATATCGATTTGCTCTCCCACGAAGCAGCCCACAGGTGGTGGGGTGGGGGGTTGGTTCAGACTGCCACTCTTAAAGACCGATGGTTGAGCGAAGGCTTTGCTCAGTACTCCTCTCTCCTCTATGTCGGGCACAGCCTGGGGAGGGAGAGGATGTTAGAAAAACTCAGGGAGAATGTGCAGGGATATTTAGGACTCGACCCATCCGAAGACGTCCCTATGAACAGTGGACAATGGGGCGGGAGCGCCGTTGATATTTTATACCACAAGGGCTCATATGTGCTTCATATGCTCCGTTTCGTGCTGGGCGATGATCTGTTCTTCGATACAATGCGGGCCTTTGCGCAGGAGCATTACAACGGGTTAGCTTCCATAGATGACTTCCAGGATGTGGCTGAAAGGGTCGGTGGGGAGGATCTGGACTGGTTCTTCGATGAGTGGATAAGGGGTACAGGGGTTCCCAGCTACAGGGTGCAGGACTTCTACATGGTCGGGGACAATGGGGCCTGGTCGGCAAAGGTGAGGGCCTTTCAGGACAGTACCTTCGACATGCCGGTTGAGGTCACCTTCCTGACCGAAGGCGGTGATATGACCGGAAGGATGAGGGTGGATTCTACTGTCTCCGAGCACATCTTTCCCCTGGGTTCCAGACCCCTTTCCTTTAGTTTTGACCAGGATGACTGGATCCTGAAACGGGATCTCGTCTATCAGTTTCCCATCAAGTCCCTTCAAGCAGAGCCTTCTGACGGCGGCATATTGCTTAGTTGGGAGAAGTCTGAGGGGGGATAGCAGGCTACAACATCTATCGTAGCAGGGCCCAGGGAGGGCCTTATGAGAGGCTCAACGATATCCCTGTGGCCGCCTCGGCATATCTTGACACAACCCTTTTGCCCGACAACTATCACTTCTGGGTTATCACGGCGGTGGACTCTTCTGACTGGCGTTACGAGAGCCTCTATTCGAATGAAGTGAGCGACCACCCCTGGCTTGCTTACGACGACGGCACTGCTGAGGGTTTCAGTAAGGTCGTCTATGGTGCAGGAGCGGTCAGGTTCACCCCTGACTCTTATCCGGTCAAACTTGAGAAGGTACGGATATACGTTTACGGGAACCAGGTTTACGACTACAAGACTTACAGATTGCGGGAGGCCAGGTTTAACCTGATGGTGTGGGATGACGATGGTGAGGGCGGTGCCCCTGGGGCGCGGCTTATCCAGCCCATCCTTGTGGAGCCGTCCGGGGGCCAGCGGTGGGTTGCGATAGACCTGTCCGGGTATGACATTGTGGTCTCTGACGGTGAGTTTTACGTCGGTTGGTGGGATCTGGGTGATGGGTTTCAGATAGGCAATGACACCAGCGATCCCTCTGTAGAGATGCGGAGCTGGTTCGCAAACGACAAGGTCAGTTGGAACGGGTACTCCGGCTTTACCAGCATGATCAGGGTTCAGGTGCTTCCGCTGTCCGGGACGTCAGTAGAGGAGACGACTCCCCAGCTCCCTGTCTCTGCCTTTGAGCTTTTCCAGAACCATCCCAACCCCTTCAACTCAGGGACGGTGATCGGATTCCAGTTGCCGACCTCTGGCGAGGTGTCTCTGAGGGTCTATAACATCCTCGGCCAGGAGATCCGCACGTTGGTAACCGGTGTTTTGAAGCCCGGTACGCATCGGGTGGCCTGGGATGGGAGGGATGATAACGGCGTTGCTGTGGGAAGCGGCGTTTATCTATATAGGCTGGCAGTGGATGGTGGCCGTTGGGAGGAGACCAGGAGGATGATGCTTCTGCGGTGAACCGTGCTGGTTCATCCTTTCCCGTTTATGCTCACGCTTCGTATGCCCTAATTTCAGAGATAAAAGGTTCGCTTTACTACATCTTGTCCACTGTCCGGCATTTCAAAGGGAGTGAGGAAGAATGGGTAATCAAAGCAAGAAACATGCCACAGTGACAGATAACTCCGTATTTGACTTCGATGCAGTTTTTGACCCTGACAACTACCTGTACTTTTATGAAAGAATAATTGGTAAGGAACGAACAGCGAGGGAAGTTGATTTTCTGGTGAAGCGACTTGGACTCTCTTCGCCGATGAAGATCCTGGACTTGGCCTGCGGACACGGCAGGCATGCAAATCGGCTAGCCGAGCTCGGGCATTTCATCGTTGGGGTGGACATAAACAGGGGATTCCTCAAGATCGCAAAAGGGGATGCCAGTGAGAGAAGGCTCAACGTTAAGTATGTCCTAGGAGATATGAGGGCGATTCCCTGTAATAGCGGGTTTGATAGAGTTCTTTTTCTTGCTACCGCTATGGGGTATTTCAACGACGCTGACAACTTGACCGTCCTGAAGAATATCGCAACTGTGCTCAAACCACAAGGTCTCTTTTGTGTCGACACCTGGAACCGCGATCTCCTCTTGAGGAATTTTCACCCGTACACGGTTGTCGAAAAAGAAGGGAATTTTATGATTGACCGCCGTTCCTTCGATTCGAAGACGGGCCGGTTGCGTATTGACAGAATATACTTACGAGAGGGCAAGCGAACGGATGCTCCTTTCCCTGTCAGACTATATAATTTTACGGAAATGCGAGATTTGTTGAAGACCGCCGGGCTTTGCATCCATGCTGCCTATGGAGATTGGGACGGGCGGCCTTTCACTACCCGCTCTTCGTTAATGATTATTGTGGCGAAACGGGGAGAATGACCCAAGGATGAAGCTGTTGGCTTTACGTAATGTGATAAAGTTAATGACCTATTGCCAGCCCAATCTAAGTTGAGCAACTTCAGGAGAGAAGATCGAAGATCCTTATCGCCTCCCCCTTCCCGGCGGATATATCACAACCTCCGCCTGTAGAAGTTAACCTTTTAGCATTTCATCACGTAGAAGGTGAGCCACTGAGCCCGCAGGCCTGGGGGCTGAAAGCCTGAAGGCTAACTGCTGAGCATAACATAGGGGGGGCAAAGAATTACAGGTCGGCCTAAGGGTTATGATAAGACCTTCTGCCTTTTCGGTGGCATGAAAAATGGGGTCGGAAGCGATGCCAGCAACCTTAAGGGGGTGAGAAGCGGAGACAGGTTGCTTTTTCAGTCACCAGGTGCTATCAGACGGTAGGCCAATTTTTGGGTAGAGGGGGGGAATTGTTTGGCGTAAGAAATAAACCGTCCCCTTGGGATTTCTCTGAGGTTCAATTCTTCTTCATCGAGGGAGGCCTTTCCCAGACTGACAAAATATAGTTGATCCAATAGAGCCTTTTCTGGCTTGGCAATATAAAGGCCATCTTTCAGATCATATCCCCAAAACATGGCCGGTTGAATGTGCCTGAACTCTACGTCTTTACCCGAAACGGTAAGCCTTTTGGTCTTTCTCGAAGTCGCAAAGGTGATGGTGATGGGTATCTGATTGAGTAAGCCATAGCGAGCCAGAGCCCATTCGAAAGAGAGGTAGTTTGGAAAATACAATGCGGCGGCAATTTTTTCTACTGTAAAGGGAGCATTGTAAAGCCGATAGCCGCCCTGAGAGACCCTTTCCAACACCCCCATTTTCACCCATCTGTTCAAGGCAACATAGAGGCTGGCCCGTTTGAGACCGGTGATCTTCTCCAGGTCCGCTATAGAAAAGAAGGGCGCGCCGATTTCTTCGAGAGTTTTGATGAAATCAACCGTCTTCATTTGGCAGCAAGCTCATCAATAACCTTCCAGAAATCCCTGGGGAGATATTTCCTCAAATCTCGAAGCAATTCCTTACGTGGAATGGAATGTTTTTCAGGGACGAAGGGCAGGGAGAGCTTCTGAGAGATATACCACAAGTCGAATAAATCTCTGGACTTCGTCCTTTCCCGGATGCATGCTTTCTTATCTTGGTATATCTGGTCCAGTGTGGCCACCTGTCCCAATACTTGCAAAGGAGAAGCGGGAGAGGATAGGAGTGTTAACCTTTTTTGGTAGTCCCGGTCGGCCCTCTTTGATATCTCGATTTTGATTCGGAAAGGGATACTTAAATAGGTTACTGAAACCTTGATTTCAGCCAGGTAAGTGAAGTGTTTTTCCTTAAGGTCGGTGACGGTAAGCACAGGATAAGGCGATATGAACTTCCTGACGAAGGAATTGAATTGCCCCCTTAGGACATCTTCGGTTATTAAGAAATCCAGGTCTTCGGAAAACCGGGGCGACTGATAAGCCAACCTCAAGGCTGTCCCGCCTTTGAAAATGAGGAACTTACCGGCCGGGCTTTCAAAGATTCCCTTAAGAATAACAATCTCCCAGTGCTCCCGAACTACCTGTTCGAGGGAGATCTTAAGTTGACGCGACAAGCGCAGAGCCAAATCCTGTTCCATAGTTTTTAATAAAAAAGTTAAGAAACTCGGATTAGGTAATATAACAAATTTCGAGGATTTTGTCAAGATTTTTCTTGCGGGAGGATGTACTCGATTTTCTGCTTGACAAACGCATTAAAGATGCAAATGTTTTGATCTTGGGTGTAACCTTTAAAGAAGGTTGTCCAGATATGAGAAACACAAAAGTGGTTGATGTTATCGAAGAAATCGGGCTCCGCGGGCCGAAATTCAG
>DTYK01000248.1 GCA_012961925.1 Candidatus Latescibacterota bacterium | reverse complement strand
TAAATAGACCCTGGACTATCTCACCCACCGACCCATTGCCCGCATCAATCACCACCTTCAGGCTTTTCTTTATATGAATCCTGTCTTTGATCGCTTTAACATAGGCCTCAACCGGCGACTGAGGGGCCAACGAGCCGTCTCCTCGTGTGAAATCCCTCTCCTCAACCATACGCCTCAGGCCCTGTATCTTCTTGCCATAGATCGACTCTATGCCCTTGCATAATTTAAGACCGTTGTATTCTATAGGGTTATGGCTGCCGGTCACCATCGCTCCACCATCTGCACCAAAATGGATTATCGAAAAGTACAGCACCGGAGTCGGCACCTGTCCGACATCGATCACGTTCAGGCCCGTGGATCGTATGCCTTTCGCCAAGGACTTATGGATCCTGGGGGAACTGAGCCTCACGTCCCTCCCTACGGTCACCGTACAGGCACCGGCCCTCTTCATATACGTACCATAAGCCCTCCCGATCAGCTCCACAACAGCATCGGTCAGGTCCACATCCGCAAAACCCCTGATGTCGTATTCCCTAAAGATCTTCGGATTTATCGAAATCATCGCGCCAGTCCCTCTTTATAAGGTAAGACTTTTACAGCAGGATATAGACTATACTTCCGACCACTCCGAGAATAACCAATGCCTCAATCCAGCCATTCTCACCTTTTATGATGATCCTCTCTGAGAGACGGTTGCTTCTTAAAAGATCTGTGTATTTTGCAGGAACAACGTCTTCCTCTTCTACGTTTGACCATCCCGACCATAGAACCGTACCTGCTCCACTGTCAATCAGCTTTAAGAGGAAGTTCGACTGAATGCGCCGTTTTACAAACCGGGGAACCAATGGGGACCACGTGCCATACCGGTATTCTAACCTCATATCGGCGATGCGATAAGAGATCATATATGAAGCTGTGACAGAAGCATTGGGCCTGAGAGAATCGCCCTTCATACCCCTTACCACACGGTAGCCCTGCTTAAGCAGAACCTCAATAAGGCACTCTTCGATCAGCCAGTTATTTTTGCTCTTGTCGACCGCTTCCAGGACGATATTGCCCTCCTGGGGTATAGAAATTTTTGGGACAATAAAAGACACTGATTTCAAAATCGCCTGTCTTGCGAACTCCAGATCGGTTGGATAGCGTTCAACATCACCGATTTCAGGCCTCCCGAAAAGGGCCTCTACCTCTGAAGGAATCAGGGAAAGACACACCGCAAGCAGCACGAAAAGGAGGATGTGGCTAATCAGCCACCTCAACCTTCGGAAAACGGCCTCTCCCCCTGGAAAAAGCCATTCACTATGTCCTGTGAAGTCATCTTCCGAAAAGGAATAGGGCCTTCCCTTCTGCAGGCTATAAAAGTCAACCCCTGTTTGTGCTGGAGCCAACATTGAACTTCGAGACCTGATAATCTGGGTCTGGAACCTCCCAATGGACCGATAATTTTCCCGAAAGACACAATCTGATTTCATTTTTGACCCCGTCCATGTTTTGAGCCTACATCTCTGGTCAGCCTTTTAGCTCCACCACCGGTGGGTTTATATAATCATGGTATCTGGCCCTAACCTTTCCTGCGGTCGCATCCCCCTGGTGAATAAATAGTCGGAAGGTAAACCGCAGTTCTTCACCGTGCCTCAGGAGATGATCCCCCCGTTTTGTCGGATCACCGGTGTAATATGATAAAGCAAACGGGTTTGCGGTCATAAGGCCATAGTCTCTCACGTGCCACCATGTCGGATGCCTGAAGTTCTCTGGATGGTCGAATAGGGCTATGCCGATAGTCTGACCGTCCACCGTTCCCGAATAATCGCACCAATGAGACCTTTTCCCCCATGTCTCCGCCTCATTTATGCCCCCATATGAATTTTCTATCCTACCTCCGTTTCGGACCTCCATGGACGGCATCACCCGCAGGGAGGCTATCCCACCCTCCTTGGTATCCCCAAAGGTCACATCCTCTTCAGTCGCCTTCAGATATAGATCCATATCTATTATTCTGGACTCATGTGGGAGGTTATAGAACTTGAGATCCCTGATCTCTTCAAGGACCTTTTCCCCATCCCTGCTCACCCAGTCACCTCTGGCACGGATTCGCGCAAAGACCATCCCCTCCTTAAGTTGCTCAAAGACCCGATGAATCGTTCTACCATGGCCTTCACCCTCGCTCCAGTTATCCACCCCGTTCACATCGCCGTGAGCAACCCAGAAGGATCGGTGGTGATGGTGATCCAGCTCCTTATCTCCCTTCTGAGCAAGCCTCCGGGTGAGATGTAATCCTCCCGGTCCCACCAGTGGATAGAGAAACGGCCTGGCAATCCCCCCTCCGAAATGATAGGCGGTGAAAAGCCCGTCTTCTATCCACACCTCGACCTTCTCCTCAGCCTGGACCAACCTCACCCCCATGTCTTTCCCTTCAGCTTGACCTTTTTCAAGCGACACTACATATGACTTCGTATCTCCGGCCTCAAGATTATCAAGTATCCAGGATAATGCCACCCTTCCTGTGCTCCGGTCTTGCTCCCACTGGACCGGCACGTCCTCACCGGACTCTTTTTCCTTCAACTTGACCGAGCCTACCTCTTCATCAGGGGAAAGCTCAAGGGTAAAATTCAAAGGACAACGTTCTCTGTCATGATTCCCCGCACTGACGACCAACTCCCTGGTCTCCATCGAAACCTCCCTTCCCATTGGTTATTCCACCGGAAAAACACGCTTCAAATAGTCAAGGCTCTTCCGGGTTATGGCTCTTGGATCCGGCTTAAAGTCAAACACCTCAACGGAGACATATCCTCCGTAATCAATCTCCTTCAGGGCTTGAGCAATTGGGGTAAAATCCACATCCCCGAAACCCGGCCCTCGGCCGTTTGCGTCGTTAGCATGGAAATGCGCAATGTCGGGGCCGAACTGCCTGATCGCCTCGACCACTGACTCCCCCTGATTGACAGTCGCCTTCACATCGAGCATCAGTTTGAAATTGGGGTGGCCTATCTCTTTCACCAATCTGGCGGCTTCGTCTGGTGTATTAATAAAATTGGTCTGCCCTCTGTCAAGGGGTTCGATACACAAAATCACGCCGCTTTTTTCAGCAACCGGTAGAAGCGACCGGAAGACCTCTTTTGTAAAGTCCCAGGCCTCCTGATAAGTACAACCCGCCATAACGTTACGCTGCTTTGGCGAACCCATGATCATCCGCTTTCCACCCAGGTCACCACAGAACCTGATCAATTCGGCCATATAATCCTGCGTGGTCTTGCGAACCTGTTCATCAGGATGATTAAGATAGAGGCCCTCAGGACTGGCAAGAAGCCAGTGGAGTCCCACCATCTCCAGCCCCTCTCTTTCGGCCTCACGCCGGAGTTGCTCCCTGCGCTCAGGTCCGACATCAACCACAGATCTGGCAAGGGTGAAGGGGGCAATCTCTACCCCATCATAACCGGCCTCGGCAACATACCTGAATACATCCTCCTGACTCCAGCCCTCAAACAGCTCATTGCATATCGAGAACTTTATATCCGCCATCTCTTGCCCCCCCTTTCCGGGATTCTCATCGGAGTTCATCTATATTCTCAATCACCTTCTCAGCAGCCTTTATGATGTCATCCATATCCTCTTTGGTTCCAAGCAAGACGAACTGCTTGAGCCACACAGCCTCCTGGCATACCCTTTCCGCAACAGGGCAGCTCACCTCCGTGTAATCCATATCCCCACCATAGTAGGGACAGGAGACGGGACAATACCTGGGCCCGGAACCCTTTCTTGTGAACAGAGGATTCTTGTAAACCGGATGGGGATACCCCGTATAGCATGGTATCCCCTCTGCGTTCATCGCCTCTATGAAACGTGCCCGGGGAACCCCATCCAACTGCTCGGCATGATAACGGAAGCAGTAAAGGTGATAGGACCTCCGGGTCACCCTCGGATCCCTCCTCACAACTGAGATGCCCCTGAGTCCCGACAGCCCCTGATCCAGTCTTCTTGCGTTTTCTTCCCTTATGGCTACCTGTTCATCCAGCCTTGTCAATTGAGCCAGTAAGATTGCAGCCTGGAACTCTGTCATCCTGTAGTTGCCCCCAAGGAGGTAGTGTTCATACCAGGGTTTCTCTTTCCCGCGGCCACAGTTGGTATAGGACCGGCAGGTATCAGCCAGCTCCTCATCGTTGGTGAGGATTATCCCGCCTTCTCCTGCGGTTATGTTCTTTGACATTTGGAAGCTAAAGATACCCAGGTCGCCGATGGCCCCCACCCCTCTTCCCTTCCACCTGCTACCCCATGCATGGGCGGCGTCTTCGATGATCAACAGGCCATGGCTCCGGGCGATCGCCGTGATCTCGTCCATATCCACAGGCAATCCACCAAAATGGACGGGGATGATCGCCCTCGTCCTGTCGGTGATGGCCTCTTCTATCTTGTCGGGATCGATGTTAAAGGTCTCGGGTTCTATGTCAACAAAGACCGGAACAGCATTGGCCTTGAGGACCGCGGTGGCCGTGGCAACGAAGGTATAGGACGGGATTATCACCTCATAGCCCGCACCTACTCCGGCAGAGATTAAGGAGATCTCCAGGGCCACTGTCCCGTTAGTCGTTGTGATGCCGTAGTTGGCATCCTGATAGGCCGCAAATTTCTCTTCGAACTCTCTCACCTTCTCACCATACCACCATTTCCCACTTTCAAGAACCTCGTTGAGGGCCTCCCTCTCCCTCTCATCGTACACCGGCCAGGAGGGAAAAGCCCTCTCCCTCACCTTCTCGCCCCCGTTTATCGCTAATCTGCCCATATCTGGTGCCCCCTTAAACCGAATTCCTATGCCATGGAAGTGGAACCATCTTGTCCTGAACAGCGAAGACTGCCAGAGTAAGTCTCAGAGAACAAACTATGGACAATCTTGTTCAAAGATACCGAAAGAGAAGGCATCTGTCAACACTTTTCTTCCAGCGTAATCTATCCAAGAAAAAACCGCCGTAGCTTTAGGCCGACTACGACGGTATTTACCCGGGTGGTCACTTTCCCCTCATATACTGCACCAGCGCCCGTACCTTTTCCTTTGGCATCCTTTACAAACTATTAACTTATTCCAAGAACTGTTCATCACTCGTCAGCCAGCAAAAGACATAATAGCATGTCATCATAAACGAAACCGTTAAACGATCTCTATGAGCTGGATATCAAAAATCAGGTCTTTCCCAGCCAAAGGATGATTGGCATCTAACGTCACGCTCGATTCGGACACATCGGTCACCGTGACTACAAAGGTTCGACCATCCGGTTGACGGCTTTGTAACTGCTGACCGACCTCTGGTTTCAAGTCAACTGGAAATTGGTTGCGATCTACCACTAATACCATTTCCTCAAGGTGTGGGCCATACGCTTTATCCGCAGGGACTTTGGCGGTTTTCGATTCGCCCGGATTCATCCCGACTACGGCTTGTTCAAAGCCTGGGATTAGTTGACCACCGCCTATTGTAAATTGCAGAGGGTCACGGTTAATGGAGGTATCAAATACCGTACCATCCTCCAATTTGCCCGTGTAGTGAACCTTAACGGTATCACCATTTTTTGCCTGTGCCATTCTTTTCTCCTTTCGCTTTGTAGTTATTACAATCCAAGATGCCTATCGCTGCACCGTTAATCCGCATGAGCGGTTTTTCATATCAGCCCCCTTTCGAGGTTCAAGTACGACTCTGGCAAAAACCCATTATTACGCCCAAGAAAGCGTGTTAGCTTCAACGGCTTGTTAGGCGAAATTCTACTGTGGTTTTATTATGTCTAAATACAGCCTATTAGAAACTTCGCCTGCCACCTCGTCTCTCTCCACCTTGACGCCTATCCGAGCGCGGACGAGCTTCATTAACGCTAAGCGTTCGTCCCTTCAACTCCTTGTCGTTCAAGCCATCGATCGCGGACTGAGCTTCAGTCTTAGCGGGCATCTCTACGAATCCGAATCCTCTTGATTCGCCGCTGACCTTGTCGGTTATAACATTGACGGATGCGACCTCTCCAAAGGCTTCAAAAGCCTGTCGCAAATCCTCTTCGGTCACATCGCGAGACAGGTTCCCGACGTAGATATTCACTCTGGACTCCTTTGTTATTGTGAAAATTCATATTGGGATTTCGCCTAACGGAGCGCGAGATAAGCGGAACCCCGACTTAAGGCTTCGACATGCAAGCGGGGCGAAGCCGAAACCAAGAGGCGGAGCGAAGTGGAGTTTTGCGAAGCAAAATTTCCACTCCAGCAAGTCGTTAGACGGCCACTACTCCTGACCATCATTGTAACAATCTCACTAAGTTGATGGTGAGAATCAATCGGACACTGTTGGATAGGGTAATTTTATACCCCTCTAAGCTCACACTTCCGGACGAACCGGCTCGCAAGCTTGGAGAACTCCTCCATCTGGCCGGCACCATAGGGCCTTAGCTCTTGATAAGATGGATCCAGTGTCTGGCCGGGCCTGAACTGTTGCAACGCCCAGAGCCTTGCTCCCCTGATCCATTTACCAATTGCGACTATGTCATCCTTCCCTATCAGTCCGGGCACAACTGTCGTCCTGAACTCGTACTCTACGCCGCTGTCGAGGAGGATCCTCACGCTCTTCCGGATATCATCTACCTCCACCTCCGCCCCAACCACCTCAGGGTATCTGTCAGGAGAAGCCTTGAGGTCCATCGCTATATAGTCCACAAGTCCACCCCGGACAAGATCCTGCAAGACATCCGGATTTGTGCCGTTTGTATCAACCTTGATCAGAAAACCATCTTCCTTGATCTTTGAGAGAATTTCCGGTAGTTCTCCTGAGAGGGTTGGCTCGCCACCCGTAGCACAGATACCGTCAAGCATACCCCTCCTGGAACGAAGATGCCCGAGTACCTCCTCGGTGGAGATGTCGGGCAGTTGATCATGATCCAGGACAAGCTTGGGATTATAACAATAAGGGCACCGGAAGTTACAGCCCCCAAAAAACAGGATCGAGACGATCTTACCTGGATAGTCCAGGAGCGATGTCTTCTGCAGACCTTTTATACCCACCTTCTTACCTCATCCAGACTGTGCGCAGCCTCTATCAGGTTCTCCTCCCTATCGAAAAACAGTACGGTAGGTGTCGAACGGACGTTGTATTTAACTGCCTCTTTAAGCCCCTCTCTGGTTCCCGTGTCGATCTTATCTCCGGCCAGGGCCACCTTTTCCATATATGCCTTGACGGGCCGACAGGCAGGGCACTTTTCCGAATAGAACAGTTTATAGCAGGTAATATGCCTATCTTCCACGGTATTGGAGGCAGGAGCGTGCCCGGGTCGAGTGGTCTTCTCCCTCGTGCCCCCTGAGTTTCCTGCGACCACGGCAGATGCCCAACCATGATCTAAATCGTACTCCAGCCGCTGTCTGAACTCCTCCCTCTTACCCAGGTTCCAGTTCGAGATAGGCCGAAAATAGCCGACAACCCGTGAGTAGACCTCGGTTGGCCGCTGACAGATTGGGCACTCAGGCTGCTCCCCTGTCAGGTAGCCATGAAGATCACATATGGAGAAGGTGGGGGTGATGGTGAAATAAGGGAGCCTGAAGTTATAGGCTATCCTTTTGACCAGGTTCTTGCATGCCTCTGGGCTAGGCATCCTCTCCCCCAAAAAGCAGTGGAAGACCGTCCCGCCCGTGTATCTAACCTGTAATTCCTCCTGATGTTCCAAAGCCTCGAACAGATCGTCTGTGCCCATAACCGGCAAAAGTGTCGAGTTTGTATAGTAAGGGACTCCATCACCTGCGGTAATTATTTCGGGATATCTCTCCTTGTCGATCTTGGCCAGACGATAGGCAGCTCCCTCAGCCGGTGTTGCCTCTAAGTTGTAAAGGTTACCTGTCTCCTCCTGAAAATCACCGAGCCTGTCGCGCATGAAATCCAACACCTTAACGGCAAACGCTTTCCCTTCGGGGGTGGATATATCCTCTCCGAACAGGTTCAGGCAAGCCTCGTTCATTCCGTTCAGCCCGATCGTGGAGAAATGATTGTCGAGGGTCTTAAGATACCGTCTGGTATAGGGCAGAAGCCCTTCTCTCACATTCTTTTCTACCAACTTGCGCTTTATCTGGAGCGAATCCCTGGCCAGGATCATCAGACGATCGAGCCTCTCAAGAAACTCCTCCTCAGTGGTGGACAGATACCCTAATCTGGGCATATTGATGGTCACAACGCCTATGGAGCCCGTGGATTCGCCCGAACCGAACAGACCGCCGGTCTTCTTCCTCAGCTCCCTCAGATCAAGCTGGAGACGGCAACACATGCTCCGGACATCGCTGGGTCTGAGGTCCGAGTTGACGAAATTCTGAAAATATGGCAGACCATATTTGGCGGTCATCTCAAACAATATCTTTGCGTTGTCGCTCCCCCAGTCAAAGTCCTCAGTGATGTTGTAGGTGGGAATGGGAAAGGTGAAGACCCTCCCGCTCATATCCCCTTCGGTCATCACCTCGATGAAGGCCCGGTTTATAAGATCCATCTCATGCTGAAAGTCGCCGTACTTTTCATCGATCAACTCCCCACCCAGGACAGCAGGCTCTTCCTTCAGGTCCTCAGGCACTGTCCAGTCAAAGGTCAGATTGCTGAAAGGCGTCTGCCCTCCCCAGCGGGAAGCCACGTTCAGACTGAAGACGAACTGCTGGATCTTCTGTTTCACATCCTCATACTTGAGGCAATCCGCCCTGACGAACGGGGCAAGATAGGTGTCGAAAGAGCTGAAGGCCATCGCTCCTGCCCACTCATTCTGAAGAGTCCCGAGGAAGTTGACCATCTGGCCGAGGGCGGTTTCCAGGTGTTTAGGCGGACCGGACCCCACCTTATAAGGGACACCGTTAAATCCTTCAAGCAACAACTGCCTCAGGCTCCAGCCGGCGCAGTACCCCGTTATACCCATGCCGAGATCATGGATATGGAAATCCCCGTTCCTGTGTGCCTCAGCGATCTCCACAGGGTAGACCTCTTCCAACGTGTAGTTGGCTATCACTGCCCCGGCAGCATGCATCAACAGACCGGACAGGGAAAAGTTCGAATTGCTATTCTCGCTCACCCGCCAGTCCGAACGCTTCAGATAGCCATCGATGGTCCTTTCGATGTCCATCAAGACGGCCCTCTCCTTGCGGAGCTTGGCATGCTGAGCCCGATATAGGATATAGGCCTTGGCAGTCTTTGCATGTCCGTTTTCGATGAGGATCTTCTCGACAAGATCCTGGACCTCTTCAACGGTGGGAACACGGCCGTCCCTGTAAAAGATCTCAAGGATCTCAACCACTTGATTGGAGATCCTCTGGGCCTGATTCCTATCCGTACCCCCTACCGCCTGAGCAGCCTTAAAGATTGCATTGGTGATCTTATCCTGATCAAAATCCACCAGACGGCCGTCCCTTTTGCGGATTTTTGATATCGCCACATCCGTTAGCTTCTCTACCATAACCCACTCCTTTGCAACAAACTTGAATACCTGCGAATCTTTGGGAGTCCTTAAAAGTTTATTCTCACGGGATGACCATCTCAATGGAAATATAAGCTGTGGGGAAGAGATTGTCAAGAGAAAACAGCACAACATATCGTATAATTTTACCCATCGACCACTACAAGTTGTATTTTTGGGCCATTATTGATCCTTCAAAGGGGACCTTGAGGAACGAAAGATTCCGCACCTACCTGTGAAGGGGGAAAAAATTTTTTATAGTCGCCGCAAAAATCCTTTGACATCGGTGTATAAATCTGATATATTTAAAGATGCGTTTGCCGGAGTTAACCCTTTTGGGGTCTTATCCTTCGGGCTGTAGGTTTTTCTGCTCGTTTCGCTAAAGAAACCAGGTTACTTTAACCTATTCACTCTAATCAAGTTCGATTTTTCAGGTTTATCCTTCCTTTTCTTGCCCTGTCCGAAGAAAAGGAAGCGAAAGGCCGACATTGGTTAGGGACATTTTTCGAATCCCGGATCCATTATTTATCCGTCAGATATGGAAATTCAGCACCCACTTGTATTGTCTGCGCTATATGCGGAGGTCCACTATGCCCTCTATGGGATATTCAGTCTGCTGAAAAAACCGCAGCCCGAGGTGCTGGCAGATGCGCCCTATAGGGTTGAACCCTCTACTGAGATCCCTATTCTCTGTCTTGTGAAGGATGCAGACAGATATCCGATCAGGATGCGGAAGATCACGCTGGGGGTCAGCTACCCTTCAGGTTGCTTCCAGGAGTTTTCCTTTGACTTTGACGAGACGGTGAAGGAACGCTGCTGGCACAGGATACTCGCCTTTTATCCGCTGGAGGAGGGACCGGTAGCCATCGATGTCCTCTTCCATTTCCGTGATAAGAGGGGCGATCATCGGGTACGTAACGACAACTACCGTGGCACCTCCCATGCACCTCTGAAGGTGTTTGTCGCCGGTTATTCTCTGCCTAAATCTGAAGGCTGGTATTATGGAGAGGCCCATTATCATACCATATATACGGATGATCAGGTTGAGTTCGGACTTCCTATCCAGGCCACAGCTACTTTAGCCCGGGCAATGGGACTGAGCTGGGCTGTGGCTACTGATCATTCGTATGACCTGGACAACTTTCCAGGAGATCCGTCCCGAAATGATCCTTATCTATCTTCATGGAACAGGATGAAGGAGGAAGTCGCTGCTCTCAACTCAGACAGGGATAACTTCACCCTGTTGATCGGCGAAGAGATCTCCTGTAGAAATGGCTCAGGCAGAAATGTCCATCTGTTAGGATACAAGATGACGGATTTTATAGAAGGTTCGGGTGACAGTGCTGAGAGGTGGCCTGACACCGCTTCAGAGCTGTCGATTCCAGAAGCCCTTTTAAGGATCCATAGAGACGGCGGTGTTGCCTATGCTGCCCACCCCTGTGAGACCTGGCCCTGGCTGCAACGACTTTTGCTCGGACGAGGCCGCTGGAGCAGGAAAGACCTCAAGGAAGACCTTCTCTCCGGACTCCAGTTCTGGAACGGAGAGAAGGGAGGTGGGTTCGAAAGAGGAAGGAAGGAGTGGATCCGCTTGCTTCTCGAAGGGAAAAGGATCTTTGCGCTTGGTGGTAACGATGCCCATGGGAACTTTAATCGCTCCCGAAAGATCGGACTCCCTTTCCTGACCATCCGGGAATCAAACAAACACCTGTTTGGCAGAGTGCGAAATTGCCTGTTCATCAGAGGTGAATTAACAACAAACAACGTCTTCTCTGCCCTTCGCGAGGGCAACCTGATCGTCACCAATGGCCCCTTTGTAGCCATCAGCCTCAGAAATGAGATGGGCCGCGAGGCGATCGTCGGAGAACAGATCGATGGTAAAGATATGAGACTGAAGGTTGAGCCACGAACTACTGCTGAATTCGGTCCTTTTGAGGTCATCGACGTTTTGCGAGGAAGGATTCGGGCCAGGCAGGAGCAGATTTTCAAGCGGCTGAAGTGGAATGATGGAAAGAAGGTTTTCGTCTTACGGTTCAAGGCAAAAGGTCCCTCCTACATCAGGGTCGAGGCCAGAACCAGAAAAGGGGCTCTCTGTATCACAAACCCCATATGGATAAACCGGAGTTAATGCTTTAGCACTTCATCCCAGGTAGCGTGTGTTACCGAGCCTGTAGATCGGAGATGAAAGCACCTACTCACAACCGTGGAGGAGTGTGAAGGGAAATGCCCTTAAGCCTGAGCCTTAAGACCGTCCGGCGAACGGAGCGGTCGCCCTTCCACCTGTCTGAGCCCAGCGAAGGCGAGTTTGCGGAAGGGCAGCGGAG